>NZ_VWWC01000066.1:0-35599 GCF_011753175.1 Burkholderia sp. Cy-637
CGCGGCGCCGGCAAGCCCGACGGAACAACGCGCCGGACCTGCCGGCGCGTCGGGCAAGGCAGGTCGCCCGGCCCGGCGGACCGCTCACGGCCCGCCAGGCCTCGCGGCCTCAGAACGGCAGCTTCGCGTCGGGCTTGGCGGCCGTCAGCGCGCGGCGGAATTCGCCCTTGATGCGCTCCAGCGCCTCGGCCGAATTCGCCTCGAAACGCAGCACCACCACCGGCGTGGTGTTCGAGGAACGCGCCAGGCCGAAGCCGTCGGGATACTCGACGCGCAGGCCGTCGATCGTGATGACCTCGTCGGCGCCCTCGAACTTGGCGTCCTGGCGCAGCTTCTCGATCAGCACGACGTTCTCGCCTTCCTCGAGCTTGAGCTGCAGCTCCGGGGTCGATTCGGCGTTCGGCAGGCCGTTGAGCAGCGCGCTCGGATCGGCCACCCGCGCGAGGATCTCGAGCAGGCGCGCGCCGGTGTAGAGACCATCGTCGAAGCCGTACCAGCGGTCCTTGAAGAACACGTGGCCGCTCATCTCGCCGGCCAGCGGCGCGCCGGTCTCGCGCAGCTTGGCCTTCACCAGCGAGTGGCCGGTCTTCCACATCAGCGGCTCGCCGCCCTTCTCGCGGATCCACGGCGCCAGGTTGCGGGTGCACTTGACGTCGTAGATGATCTGCGCGCCCGGGTTGCGCGACAGCACTTCCTCGGCGAACAGCATCATCTGGCGATCCGGGTAGATGATCTGGCCGTCCTTGGTGACCACGCCGAGGCGGTCGCCGTCGCCGTCGAAGGCGAAGCCGATCTCGGCATCGGTTTCCTTCAGCGCGCGGATCACGTCCTGCAGGTTCTCGGGATGCGCCGGGTCCGGGTGGTGGTTCGGGAAGTTGCCGTCGATCTCGGTGAACAGCTCGACCAGCTCGCAGCCGAGCGCCTTGAACAGGCGCGGCGCCAGCTCGCCGGCCACGCCGTTGCCGGTGTCGACCACGATCTTCAGCGGGCGCGCCAGCTTGATGTCGCCGACGATGCGCTGCAGGTAGGCATCGGCCACGTCGTGCTGCTGGTAGCTGCCGCTGCCCTCGGCGTAATCCTGGGCGACGATGCGGCGGTACAGCGCCTGGATCTGCTCGCCGTAGATCGCCGCGCCGCGCAGCACCATCTTGAAGCCGTTGTAGTCGGGCGGGTTGTGGCTGCCGGTCACCACGATGCAGGAATCCACGCGACGCTCGCCGCTGGCCAGCGGCAGCGGCACGCTGGCCGCGAAATAGCCGACCGGGGTCGGCACCATGCCGACGTCGACCACGTCCACGCCCGCCGCGCGCAGCCCTTCGGCCAGCGCCGCGATCAGATCCGGGCCGGACAGCCGGCCGTCGCGCGCGACCACCACCGCGTCGCCGCCCTGGGCGCGCACCTCGCTGCCGAAGGCCTGCCCGATCGAGCGGGCGACCGAGGCATCGAGCGTCTTGCCGATCACGCCGCGAATGTCGTACGCCTTGAAGATGGATTGGGAAATCATCGATTCACTCTCTGTCGTACATGGAAAAGGGTGCCGCGGCCTCGCACGCCGGCCGGGTGGCGCGTCCTGCGCGAATGTCGGGTTCGGACCCGGACAACTTATAATCGCTGGTTTCGACCCGCCCGGTCGGTGCGGCAGGCATCGCCCACGAGCCGCCCATTCTAATGCGTGCAGGTTGCAGCGCCGCAAATTAGAAAATCGGCCCGGCGGCCGGATCGGCGCCGAGCCCTTTTTTTTCGAATTTTTTCATGCTGAAGCTTACGCGCATCGCCAACCCCGATGTCGCCCGGGCCGCCGCCAACCTGGTCTGGCTCGGCCTCGAGCGCCTCACGCAGATCGGCGTCGCGATCGTGATCAGCGGCCTGCTGGCCCGCGCGCTGGGCCCCGACGCCTTCGGCAAGTGGCAGTACGCGAACACGCTGCTGCTGGTGCTGGCGCCGCTGACCTGGGTCTGCGGCGCCGAGATCCTGGTGCCGACCATCGTGCAGCGCGCCCCGGCCGAACTCGGCGCGGTGCTCGGCAGCGCCTTCGCGCTACGCTTTTCCGTGTCGATCGTCGCGCTCGCGCTGACCTGGGCCGGCATCGCGGCGGGCCTGGTCGATCCGCTGGTCGGCGCGATGCTGGCGGGGCTGGCGGTGACCCTGGTGCTGCGCGAGCCCTTCGTCGGCGTGATCAACGCCTGGCTGCAGAGCATGACCTACAGCAAGCCGCAACTGATCGCGAGCATGTTCGCCGCGCTCGGCAAGGCGCTGCTGGTGTGGCTGCTGGTGCGCGCGGCCGCCGCGCCGGCCAGCTACGGCTGGCTGTGGGCGCTCGAGGCCGGCGCGATCGCGCTGGCGCTGATGCTCTATTACCGGCGTCGCCACGGCGGCCGGCTCGGCTGGCGCGTGGAAGCGCCGCTGTTCCGGCATTTCGCCTCGGCCGGCACGGTGTTCTGGATCGGCCTGGTCTGCATGTACCTGTTCCTCAAGCTCGACCGCCTGATGCTGGAGCGGCACGTCTCCTTCGCCGAGCTGGGCCGCTACGCCGCCGCCCAGCAGTTGAACGAGAACTGGATCACGCTGGCCCTGCTGCTCGCCCAGACCATCGCGCCGGCCTTCGTCTATCGCGTCTCGGAGCTGCCGCGGCTGCGCCGCAACGTCTGGCGCCTGATCGCCATGACCAGCGCGCTGATGATCGGCGGCGCCGCCGTGCTCGACCTGCTCGCGCCGCTGATCATCGGCCGCGTGTTCGGCCCCGGCTACGAGCAGTCGGTCTCGATCTTCCGCTGGGCGGTCTGGCTCTCGGTGCCGGCCGGCGTCGAGGCGATCGGCAACCTGGTGGTGCTGAAGTTCCAGGCCAGGTTCGTGCTGCTGGCCAAGTGGCTGCTGGCGCTGGCCGTGGCGGCCATCGCCAACGCCATCGCGATCCCCGCGCTCGGCCTGTACGGCGCCCTGGTCGGCCTGGCCGCCGGCTACCTGGCCGCCGCCGCGGTCAATTTCACCTATATCCGCCTGAAGCTGCGCACATGAGCTCCTCCCTCGCCCCCGCCGGCGCCCTCGATGAGGTCGCGGTGCTGATCCCGGCCTACAACGGCCACCACGACCTGGAGCGCAGCCTCGCCTCGCTGGCCGAAACCGCGCCCGTGCACGTGCTGGTGGTCGACGACGGCAGCACGCCGCCGATCGCGCCGGCGCCGCGCGCGGGGCTCGACATCGAGGTGCTGCGCATGCCGCACAACGGCGGTATCGAGCGCGCGCTGGCGGCCGGCATCGAGGCGCTGGCCGCGCGCGGTTTCCGCTACGCGGCCCGGCTCGACGCCGGCGACCTGGCGGTGCCGGGGCGCCTGGCCAAGCAACGCGCGTTCCTGGCCGCCCACCCGCGCGTGGCCTGTGTCGGCACCTGGACCCAGGTGGTGTCGCGCGACGGCCGCCCGCTGTTCATGCTGACGCCGCCGGCCGATCCGGCCCGGCTGCGCCGCACCCGCTTCCTGCGTTCGCCGCTGGTCCACCCCTCGGTGATGCTCGATATCCAGCGGGTACTGGAGGTCGGCAACTATCGGATCAAATATCCGGCCGCCGAGGACCTGGACATTTTTTTGCGCTTAATGGAACGCTACGATTGCGCGAACCTGCCCGAACTCGGCCTATATTACGAACTGAACGAAGGGGGCATCAGCGCCACCCGGCGGCGCCGGCAGATCCGCTCGACGCTCGCGCTGGTGCTGCGCTACTTCGATGCGCGCAACCCGTATGACTGGGGCGGCCTCGCCAAGTACCTGCTTCATCTCGTGACGCCGTATTCGCTGCTGCACAAGCTGAAACGCCGTTCGTTCGCGCAGCGCCCGCCGGCCTGACGCGCTTCGTCCCGCTTCCCGTCCACTGCTTCGACATGAGTCCTGTTTCCGCGCTGCGCATCGTCCTGGTCTGCAACACCGCCTGGGCGATTTATACCTATCGTCAAGGCCTGATCCGCATGCTGGTCGCCAGCGGCGCCGAGGTCATCGTGCTGGCCCCGCGCGATCGCACGGTCGAGCCGCTCGAAGCGATGGGCTGCCGCTATCTCGAGCTGCGCGTCGCCTCCAAGGGCACCGATCCGCTCGAGGACCTGCGCATGCTGGCCGCGATGCGCCGCCACTATCGCGAGCTGCGCCCGGACCTGGTGTTCCACTACACGATCAAGCCGAACATCTACGGCTCGATCGCGGCCTGGCTCGCGCGCGTGCCCTCGGTGGCCGTCACCACGGGCCTGGGCTACGTGTTCATCCGCGAGAGCCGCGCCGCCAGCATCGCCAAGCGGCTCTATCGTTTCGCGTTCCGCTTCCCGCGCGAAGTCTGGTTCCTGAACCGCGACGACCTCGCCACCTTCCAGGCCGGCCGCCTGCTCGCGCATCCCGATCGCGCGCGGCTGCTGCACGGCGAGGGCGTCGATATCGAGCAGTTCGCGCCCGCCCCGCTGCCCGAGCGCGACAGCTTCCAGTTCCTGCTGATCGGCCGGCTGCTGTGGGACAAGGGCGTGCGCGAATACGTCGACGCCGCGCGCGCGCTCAAGGCGCGCTATCCGCAAGCGCGCTTCGCCCTGCTCGGCCCGGTCGGCGTCGACAACCCCAGCGCGGTATCGAGCACCTACCTGGACGAATGGGTGCGCGAGGGCGTGATCGACTATCTCGGCGAGGCGCACGACGTCCGCCCGCATATCGCGGCGGCCGACTGCGTGGTGCTGCCCTCGTATCGCGAGGGCGTGCCGCGCACGCTGATGGAAGCCTCGGCGATGTGCCGGCCGATCGTCGCCACCGACGTGCCGGGCTGCCGCGACGTGGTGGACGACGGCGAGACCGGCCTGCTCTGCACCGCGCGCGACAGCGCGAGCCTGGCCGGGAAGATGGCCGCCATGCTCGACATGCCGGCCGAGGCGCGCCGCGCGATGGGCGAGCGCGGCCGCCAGAAGGTACTGCGCGAATTCGACGAGGCGAATGTCGTCGAGCGCTATCGACAAACCATCCGTGCGCTGACAGGCACGGCACTCTGAGGAGGGCATGACAATGAGCGCAATGAGCGACAAGGGCACGATTCTGGTGACGGGCGGCGCGGGCTTCATCGGCTCGCATACGGCCGTCGAACTGCTCGGCGCCGGCTACGACGTGGTGATCGTCGACAACCTGGTCAACAGCAAGCGCGAGGCCGTCGACCGGATCGCCAGGATCGCCGGCCGCGCGCCGGCTTTTCACCAGGTCGACGCCTGCGACGAAGCCGCGCTGGCCCGCGTGTTCGACGCGCACCCGATCACCGCCGCGATCCACTTCGCCGCGCTCAAGGCGGTCGGCGAATCGGTAGCCAAGCCCATCGAGTACTACCGCAACAACCTCGACAGCCTGCTGGCCCTGCTCAAGGTGATGCGCGAGCGTCAGGTCAAGCACGTCGTGTTCAGCTCCTCGGCCACCGTCTACGGCGTGCCGGAGCGTTCGCCGATCGACGAGTCGTTCCCGCTGTCGGCCACCAATCCCTATGGCCAGACCAAGCTGATGGCCGAGCAGATCCTGCGCGACCTCGAGATCTCCGATCCGTCGTGGCGCATCGCCACGCTGCGCTACTTCAATCCGGTCGGCGCGCACGAGAGCGGGCTGATCGGCGAGGACCCGGCCGGCCTGCCGAACAACCTGATGCCCTATGTGGCCCAGGTCGCCGTCGGCAAGCTCGAGAAGCTGCGCGTGTTCGGCAACGACTACCCGACCCACGACGGCACCGGCGTGCGCGACTACATCCACGTGGTCGACCTGGCGCGCGGCCACCTGAAGGCGCTCGACGCGCTGCGCCGGCGCGACGCCAGCTTCGTGGTCAACCTCGGCACCGGGCGCGGCTACAGCGTGCTCGACATCGTCAAGGCCTTCGAGACGGCCAGCGGCCGGCCGGTACCCTACGAGCTGGTGGCGCGCCGCCCCGGCGACGTGGCCGAGTGCTATGCCAACCCGGCGCGCGCCGCCGAGCTGATCGGCTGGCAGGCCGAGTACGACATCGAGCGCATGTGCGCCGACCACTGGCGCTGGCAGGAGCGCAATCCGCGCGGCTTCGCCTGAGGCCCGGCGGCGGATCGATCCGACAAGGCCCCGCCCCGGCGGGGCCTTGTCGCTTTCCCGGCCGGCAAGCCTCGGCGGCACGCGCGACGCACCTGCCGCCGCCCGGCGCGGCTCGCCGCAGGAGCCGCTTCGAAAGCCTTGCCGCGGCGCTGCCAGGCCTCTCGCAAGTCCTTGTCCGGCAAGGGAAATACCCGCCTCGCCCGCCTTCTGGGACGAACCCGGCTCCGGTATAATCCGCTGTCCCGTTTTCCGGCCCGTCCATGCTCAGCTTCGCCGTTGCGTTCGTCGCCTCCCTGCTCGTCACGCTGCTCATCATCCGTTATGCGCACCTGCACGAGAAATTCTCGATCGACAGCGATCTCGCCGGCGTGCAGAAATTCCACGCCCATCCGGTGCCGCGCGTCGGCGGCCTCGGCATCGTCGCGGGCCTGCTGATCGGCTGCATCCCGCTCGCGCTGCGCTACCCGACCGTGGCCGGCAGCATCGCCGGGCTGGCCGCCTGCGGCATCCCGGCCTTCGCCTCGGGACTGATCGAGGACCTGACCAAGAAGGTCTCGCCGCGCGCGCGCCTGCTCTGCACCATGGCCGCCGCCGCGATCGCGTTCGGCGCGGTGGGCGTGGCGATCACGCGCATCAGCGTGCCGCCGCTCGATTTCCTGCTCGGCTACACGGCGGTCTCGGCGGTGGTGACGGTGCTGGCGGTGGCCGCACTCGCCAATGCCGTCAACATCATCGACGGCTTCAACGGCCTGGCCTCGATGGTCGCCTTCATGATGCTGGCCTCGCTCGCCTACGTGGCCTTCCAGGTGGGCGAGCCGGTGGTGCTGTCGGCCTCGCTGCTGATGATGGGCGCGATCATGGGCTTCTTCATCTGGAACTTCCCGGCCGGCCTGATCTTCCTCGGCGACGGCGGCGCCTACTTCATCGGCTTCATGCTCGGCGAGCTGGCGATCCTGCTGGTGATGCGGCATCGCGAAGTATCGGCCTGGTACCCGGTGCTGCTGTTCATGTACCCGATCTTCGAGACCTGCTTCTCGATCTACCGGAAGAAGTTCATCCGCGGCATCTCGCCCGGCATCCCCGACGGCGTGCACCTGCACATGCTGGTCTACAAGCGCCTGATGCGCTGGGCCGTCGGCACCCAGGTCGCGCACGAGCTGACGCGCCGCAATTCGCTGACCTCGCCCTACCTGTGGCTGCTGTGCCTGATCGCGGTGATCCCGGCCACGCTGTTCTGGCGGCACACGGTGCACCTGTTCGCCTTCGTGCTGGTGTTCGCCTTCACCTACGTGTGGCTCTACGTCAGCATCGTGCGCTTTCGCGCGCCGCGCTGGATGGTGGTGCGCAAGACGCGCGCGCGGCAGCAGCAGCATCGCCATTGAGGCGCCGCGCGCGGCCATGAAAAAAAGGCGTCCACTGGACGCCTTTCGTTTTTGCGCATCGCCGGCATGTTCGCCGCGAGCTTCAGGGTTTCAGGGCTTCAGGCCTTTGCCCGCCCCGGCACGCTCTGCAAGGTCGGCTTGACGGCCGGCTGGTACTCCGGCACCCAGCGGCGCAGGTCGCGGCGCACCTCGTCGTCGCCGAGCACGCGGTGCTGCATCAGCCAGGGCAGCAACTCGTCGAGCAGGTTGTCGGGCACCTCGCGCGCCTTCGCCGTGCGCAGCTTCGGATGCGGCGTGCGGGTGGTGGTCTCGTCGTCGGCGAGCAGTTCCTCGTAGAGCTTCTCGCCGGGACGCAGGCCGGTGAACTGGATGCGGATCTGATCCTCGTCGAAGCCGTAGAGACGGATCAGGTCGCGCGCCAGGTCGACGATGCGCACCGGCTTGCCCATGTCGAGGATGAAGATCTCGCCGCCCTGCCCCATGCTCGAGGCCTGCAGCACCAGTTGCGAGGCTTCCGGGATGGTCATGAAGAAGCGCGTGATCTCGGGATGGGTGACCGTCACCGGGCCGCCCTTGGCGATCTGCTGCTGGAACTTCGGGATCACGCTGCCGGCGCTGCCCAGCACGTTGCCGAAGCGCACGGTCTCGAACTGCGTGTTCGGGCTGGTCTGCTGCAGCGCCTGGCAGGCCATCTCGGCCAGGCGCTTGCTGGCGCCCATCACGTTGGTCGGGTTGACGGCCTTGTCGGTCGAGATGAGCACGAAGTGGCGCACGCCATGCCGGATCGCCGCGCGCGCCACGCGATAGGTGCCGAGCACGTTGTTGCGCAGCGCCTGCCAGGCGTTCAGTTCCTCCATCAGCGGCACGTGCTTGTAGGCGGCCGCATGGAACACGATATGCGGCGTGTGGCTGGCCATCACGTGATCGAGCAGCAGCGAATCCTTGGCATCGCCGATGATCGGCACCACGTGGCTGTCGGGGAAGCGTTCGCGCAGGTCCTCGGTCAGGCGGTAGACGGCGAATTCCGAGAGATCGAAGGCGATCAGTTGCGCCGGGGAGAATTTCAGGATCTGGCGGCACAGCTCGGAGCCGATCGAGCCGCCGGCGCCGGTCACCATCACCACGCGGTCATGCAGCAGCGCATCGACGTGCGGCGTGTCGATGCTCACCTCGTCGCGGCCCAGCAGGTCCTCCAGGTCGATCTGGCGTACCTGCGAGAGCATGCCCTGGCCTTGCGGCATGGTGGTCAGCGAAGGCAGCACCATCGCGTTGACACCGGCGCGCACGCACAGCGTGGCGACGCGGCGCTGCACCTCGACCGAGGCCGACGGCATCGCGATGATCACGTGCTCGGCCTTGGTGAGCTCGGCCCAGTGGGCGAGTTCGGTGATCGGCCCGAGCACCTTGTAGCCATAGACCTCGCGGCCGCGCTTGGCCGGCTCGTCGTCGAGCAGGCCGACCAGGCGCCATTCGCCGGAACGCGACAGCTCGCGGGCCAGGCTCGCGCCCGCGCCGCCGGCGCCCAGCACCAGCACCGGCTTGCCCTGGCCGACCAGGCCGCCGTAGCGGTAGAACTCCTTGGTGGCGCGGTAGAGCGCGCGGGCGCCGCCCATGATCAGGAACAGCAGCATGGGGGAAAGCAGCAGGACGGAACGCGGGATGATCGGCATCGGCTGGAACATCACCGCGCAGGCCATCACGATGCCGCCGCCGCCGACCACGGCCTTCGAGATGCGCAGCAGGTCCGGCAGGCTGGCGAACACCCAGAGGCCGCGATACAGGCCGAAGGTCCAGAACATCAAGCTATAGACCGGCAGCACCCAGGCGAGCGCGAGCATGCCGCCCTCGAGGAAGTCGTGCGGAATCATGCCGTTGAAGCGGATCACGTAGGCAACCAGCCAGACGCCCGCGACAGCCAGCAGGTCAAACAGGAACGCGCTGAGCGACAGCCACGACGATTTGAATCGAACCATGGAGAGCGAGCCTTATTGGAATTGGGATTGCGCCAAAACGTGACGCCGCCAGCGAATATCGATCGTCAGCGCCAGGGCGCCGAGCACCGCGTACCAGACCAAAGCGATCAGCCAAGGCGTGAGCGCGACGCGTGACAGCGAGTTCACTCCGGCAAAGGCACCGGCCGCCATTGTCAGATAGGCACCGCAAGCCATGCGGATATGTCCTGCTCCCATTCTGACGACGCGCTGATAATAATGCTCGCGATGCGGCTGCCAGAATTTCTCACCGCGTAACAAACGTTTCGACAATGTCACAGAGGCATCGAAAATAAAGGGGCCGAATACAATAAGCGGAAATGCGGCACTCCATGTCCCGGTAAGCCATCCCCAATAACCAAGCGCACCGGCCAGAAAACCAAGCGGAATCGAACCAGCATCGCCCAGGAACAGTCTGGCGGGATGAAAATTGAGCAACAGGAAGCCGGCGGCCGCACCGGCCACAGCCGCCGATGCCACACCGAGCGTCGGTGCGGCCGACGTCCCAAGTGCCGCGACCGTATAAGCGCCGAAGCCGAATACCGCCATCCCACCCGCGAGTCCATCGGCTCCGTCCATGAAGTTGTAGAGGTTTATCACCCAAAGCAGTGCGATCGCGATGGCGGGCAACATCCACGCCGGCACGGGCGCCGGATAGACGGCCAGCAGTGCCACCACCGCCACGATGTGCCCGCCGAACCTCACTCGCGCCGGCAACCCTCGCCGATCGTCGATCTGCGACATGGCGGCCAGGCCGAGCGCCAGCCAGCCAACCAGCGCGAGCGGCGGCGCGGCCAGCACGATCAGGGCGACCGCCACGGGCACCACGCCCCAGCCGCCCACTCGTGGTGTCGGCCGCTCATGCAGCGAACGTTCATTGGGGACATCGGTTGCGAGGCGCCAAGCAAGACCTGTGCGCAACAGCACCCGCAGGATCAACGTGCTGCAGGCACCCGCGATCAGGGCAAACGCCAGGGCGCCGCTCCAGTCCAGACAGGTAAGCGGGAACATGGGGATTCTACTCGTGGCTCATGGTGGATCGGTACCATTCGGCGGTGGTCGCAAGGCCCTCGTCAGTGCTCAAGCGCGGCCGCCAGTCGAGCGTGCCTGCCAGCGAGGCCGTGCTGACACGCAGGCTCTGTGTCAGGCGATCAATCTGGGCGCCCCGCCCGCTCAGGCGCCCGATCATGCGCAACGCCGGCACCGGAACCGGCAGCAAACGCGCGGGCCGGTCCAGGTGCCGCCCAATCGCGCGCAACAATTCGGCAATCGTCATCGGATCATCATCCGCAACGTGGAAGCATCGTCCGGCCGCACGCGCATCGAGCGCGCAGCGCGTCAGCGCGTCAGCAAGATTGTCGACATGGACCAGGCTGCGCCGCGCCTCGATCGCACCCAGCGGCAACGGCATGCCGCGTGCCACGGCACGCAGCATGCTCTCGAAATTCGCCCGCACGCCGGGCCCATATACCAGCGGCGGCCGCACGATGACGATCTCCAGGCCGCTGCTCTCGCCGTACTCACGCAACCGCCGTTCGGCCAGCAATTTCGAGCGTCCGTAGGCATCCTCGGGATGCGGCGGCATCTGCTCATCGAGGGGCTGCCCGGCGTCCCGCTCCGCCAGCGCCTTGATGCTGCTCACGAACACCAGACGGCGTACCCCTCGCTCTCGCGCGGCACGCGCCACACGCAGCGCCCCGTCCACATTACTGGTCTCGAACGCCTGTTGGGCAAGCCCCGGTTCCGATTCGCGCATCACATGCACCCGCGCGGCCGCGTGGATCACCACGTCGACGCCCTCGGGAAACGGCGCTGACGCCTCACCCAATCCGGCAAAATCCGCGGCGGGATGCAGCCACTCCTGCACCTTGCCGAGGTTGCCTTGAGGCCGACGCAGCAGCGCCAGCACCTCGACGCCCTGCGCGGCGAGCGTGCCCACCAGCGAGCGCCCGACGAAACCATTCGCCCCGGTCACGACGATGCGCATCACCACCACCGCCAGCCGAAGCGAGTGAAGAAGCGGAACGACGAAGCAGCGAACAGGCGGATATGCAGCCAACCCTTGCGCGCCGCCTGTCCACCGTAATGCTCGGTGCGCACCGACGGCACGTAGGCGATGCGTGTCAGCGCATGCGTGCGCAGGCTCAGGTCGTAATCCTCGAAATAGAGGAAGTAGCGCGGATCGAAACCGCCCAACGCGGCCAGGATGTCGGCTCGGAACAGCATGAAGCAGCCGCTGACGATGGGCGGATCGAACAGCACATGCTCGCCGTCGACCAGATCCCGCATCTCGTAGTCCGCAAGGCGCGCTGCGAACGGTGCGCGCAGACGCGCCGGCAGGAATCCGCGTACAAACAGGCTGAGCACCGTGGGCGGGCGCCGGCAGAGATACTCCATGGCTCCGCTCGGCCCTGCCACATAGGGCGACAGCAATCCGACGTCGGCGTGCGCATCGAGGAACGCGAAAGCCTGCTCCAATGCATCCGGCGCGAGATCGATATCGGGGTTGAGAATCAAGTGGAACCCACTCGCGTCGGGGACGATCGCAAGATTGTGCCCTCGGCCGTAGCCAACATTGCCATGTCCGGCGATCACGCGCGTCTCGATGCCTGCCTCGTCGAGCCGCCGCAACATACCGGCGGCGGCCTCGCCCAGGCCTCCGTTGTCCACCAGCACGACGGTGGCCGACAGCGCACCACGGCTCGCGCGCGCCTGCACGATCGCCGCGGCCAGCCGCTCGACGGTGCGCACCAGCACCGGCATGTCGGGCCGGTAGACCACGATCGAGACTCTCAGATGCGCCGCTGCGGGCGCTGGCGGCTCAAGCTGCCCCATCATCCCGACCTCTCGACACGCTCGATTCGGCGATGGCATGGCCGATGCCCGCCTCAGCCGAGCGCAGCACGAAACGCTTCGGCATGGCGCGGCTCATTCGCGTAGTCATAGAAGGCGGCGCGCGTTGGAAACGCACGTGCCACGGTCTGAAGGAACAACACCAGCTCCGACAGGTTCTTGTTGGCGAGGAAGCGACGAAACGCGGCGAAGTCTTCAGTGCCGAGGCCTGCCGAGAACAGCGCCGGTCCACTCATCTCGAGCGCCTGCGCGATCACGGCCGCGATCTCGATGCGTACCTTGCCGAGATCCTCCTTGATCGTATTGCGCTCGTGGACGCGATAGACGATGTGTTCGTGACCACGATCGACATGCACCACCGCATGTGCATAGGCGAACATCAGAAAATCCAGATCGTGGCAATAGCGCAGCGGCTGGAAGCCGCCGGCCGCCTCCCACAGGCGACGGCTGAACACCATGTTCGAGGTGGTACCGACGAAATTTTCGTTGAGCAGCGCGAGTTGCGGCAGGCGTGTTTCATCGAGGTAAGCGCGCGCGCGCGCCAGCCAGTCGATCGTCACACCACTGTCCAGACGCGTGCCGTGATCGTCCATGATGCCGATCTCGCCCGCGATCAGTTCGACCTCGGGCGCGGCGGCGAGCACGCGCCGGCAACGCTCGAGCTTGCCCGGCGCGAACACGTCGTCGGAATTCAGCACCGCGAGATATTCGCCGCGGCTGATACCGATCGCGCGATTGATGGTGTTGTGCGCACCGGCGTTTTCCTGGCGGAACACCTTGGCATTGGGCATCGACGCGAGCACGCGTTGCGCGATGGCGAAACCGTCATCCGATGAACCGTCGTCGATCAGGATGATTTCGTCGGCGGCCGAGCTTTGCGACAACACGCTCTGCAAGGCGCCCTCGATATAGCGCGCGTGGTTATAGAGCGGGATCACGACCGACAGGGTCACGCCTGACAGTTCACCCGCGTCGGGCACGCTCAGGCCTGCCGGCGCCGCGTCGACGCCTTTGGGCAATGAGTCGGCGGCCAGGAAGGAGCGACGACGAAACGGGAATAGGGGCATGATGAGTCATCCGTGAAGACATGAGACGGACTGACGGATGCAAACTCCCGTCACTGGATATCCGTGTCGAAAAACGGGAAGTAGCGCGACCGGTAGCGCAGATCACGAGAGCGTTCCTTGATGAAGCGTGCCGGATTGCCGCCGACGATCGTATAGGGCGCCACGTCGCGCGTCACCACCGAGCCAGCGCCGATCACGGCACCTTCGCCGATGCGCACCCCCGGGCAAACGATGGCGCGCGCACCGATCCAGACGTGATCCTCGATCACAACCGGCTTGCACAGGCAGACGAAATCGGGATTCTGCGGATCGTGCGTGAGCGTTTGGATCAGCGTGTAGTGTGAAATGTTGACGTTGTTGCCAATCGTCAACGGCACCCGGCCGTCCAGATAGGTGTAACGGTTCACTACCGTGTTGTCTCCGATCGAGATGTGGTACCCGGTGACGAAGCACCCCATCGCGATGCTCGAATCATGGCCGATCCGAACCTGGCAGAAACGCCTCAGGAACGCATGCCGGACCCGGTACGGCATATAGTTCATGAACAGGTGATTGCCGAGGTAGAAGCATACCGCCGGCTTGAATCGCCAGCGGACAAAACGATATATCGATTTCAGCCTGGATAGCATGAGAGTTCCCTCACCGAGCCGAAGCCCGCACCACGTCCTCGATTAACGCCTCATAGCGCGCCACGATCTCGGTGAAGTCGTAGTGTGCGTAGATCTTGTCTCGGCCGCGTGCACCGCGCTCTCGCCATTCATCGCGATTCGACGCCATGCGCTCCAGCGCGTCGGCCAGGATCGGCGCGGTCTGGTATTGATGCGGCGCGTAGGCAAGCTCGTCGAGCCGCTTCGAATTCAGCTCGATGGTGTCGCCGTATTCGTTCGGCACCAGGATGCCGATGTCGTCTTGCTCGATCACTTCGGCCGAGGCACCCGTGTCACTGAGCACCATCGGCTTGCGATAGAACATCGCCTCGTTCATCGCGATGCTCCAACCCTCGATAAACGAAGGCAGCAGGAACGCGTCGGCGATTCGGTGGACCGCGGCGACATCGGCGACGTAACCGGGCATCAGGATATGGTCGGACAGACCTTGCTCGTCGAGATAGGAGCGCAGCGCATCGACATGCGGCGGATAAACGACATTGCCGACGCAGAGAATCTTCACGTCGCGTCGACGCGCCAGCAGGTGGCGCATCGCGTCGGCCATCAGATAATGGCCCTTGTGCAAGTTGTAGGACGCAACGTTGGCGAACACGTAGTCCGTGTCGGCGAGCCCGAGTTCCGCACGCGTCAGTGTCTGTGTCTGTGTCAGCTTTTCGCGTGCCTCGTGCTCCGACAGGATCAGGCCGTTGGGGATGGTCTCGACCTTCGCTTCGGGCACGCCGAGATTGTGGACCGCGAAGCGTGTCGCATTGCGCGACACCGATACGTAGCGTTCCACGTAGCGATCGTTGTCCGCGAATGCGCGCGCCTGCGCCTCCGAGAAGAAGGCGTAGACATTGTGGATATAGGTGACGTTCGGAATCCCGAACTTTTCGAACAGCGGATAGCCTGTGTCCGAGAAATGCGACATCGCGATGTCAATGCCGTCCTCGGCCAGCACACGCTCGTAGGCTGGCAGCGGATTGCCGGCCGGCAGCCCGACCACGCGCAGGCCTGCATCGCGCGCCACGGTGCCCAGATGCCCGACCTTACCGGGTGTGACGATCGTCACATCGAAGCGGGAACGGTCAAAGGCGACCGCCGAGTCGAGTACGACCTTCTCGAGACCGCCCTTGTCGAATGACGCCAGCTCGATTACCACTCCGAGTTTGCCGTCGGTGCGACGGCGGCGCTCGGGCAGCGCCTTACGGAATAGGGAAAACAGGGATTGCAGCATGATGGATCTGGAATTCAGGGCAATAGGTCACTGGATGTCGAACACGCCGTCGCGCAACTCGCGCATACCCTCGTTCACGCCGATCGAATCGAGCAGGGTCGCGAGACGGGTTGCCACCGAAGTGACCGAGTATTCGGTCGCAGCAGCAGCGAAGCCGGCGTCGGCGATGCGCTGCCAAAGCGCCGGGTCCTGATAAAGGGCCACGATCGCCGCCGCGATCTCGTCGGCGGTGTCACCGCTGAGCATCTGCTCGCCCGCCACCAGGCCCATGCCCTCGCTGGCCACCCGGCTGAGTACCGACGGCAGCCCGGCGAGGAGACTCGATACCACCTTGCCCTTGATACCTGCGCCGAATCGCAATGGCGCCACCGACAGGCGCGCCACCGAGGTTTCGGTGTCGAGATTCTCGACGAAGCCGACGATCACGACGCCTTGCGCCGGATCGGCGAGCGCCGAGACCTCGGGGGTCACGCCACTGCCCACGATGCGCAGCTCGATATCGGGCAGCGAACGCCGGACGATCGGCCAGATATCCTTGACCAGGAACAGCACCGCGTCAACGTTCGGGCGATGCGCGAAACCACCCACGAACAACACGCCGGAACGCTCCGCGAAGGTACGCGTGGAACGATTCGGCATGCGCGGGATCGGAATCCGGTGAATATTCGCGGCCGGCACCAGGTCGCGCAGGATATCGGCCTCGATGCGGCTGACGACAATCGTCGCGTCGGCATCGGCAACCGCCTGTAGCTCCGCGCGCTTGAGCATCATCGCTCCATCGAGAGCCTCGGGCGACCGATCGAGCAGCGCCGCGCGCTCCTCGCGCAGGTAATGCAGGTCGACCGTGCCGAATACCAGCTTCGCCGGCAAGGCCGCGGCATGCAGCGCTTCGAGCGCATGCCGTGCCACCATGATGCGCTGCGCGATCACCACGCGGGCATCGCTCGCTTCCTCGATCAACAGATCGTGGAAAGACTTCGGGTCCTGGGCGACGCGCACCCGGATGCCCCATCGGCGCAACGCGTTCGCATAGGGATCGTCAACCGCCACCGCCGGCTCGTAGGCCGCCAGGAAGCTGACGTCGAAACCAAATTCGCGCAGGATCCGCAAATACCAGTACACGTCATTCGATCCGGAGTCCTGATCGGGTTTCGGCACGAATGCATCGGTGACCACGATCTTCGGACGCGCCGGCAACTCCAGCACGTCGAGGAACGGCCGATCACTGCGGAACAAGCGCTCGTATCGCTGACGCACCGCCCATCGCGCATGCGCCATCTCCCATTCGTCCTCGACCGGCGCCCGTTCGGCGGCCGGTGCCTGGACGAAGCGGGCAAACGGCTGCAGCAGCACCCCTTGCGAGCGCGAGGCCAGTTCGAGCGCGGCGGCTGTCAGGTCGAGCCCGTCGCCCACCAAGGTACCGACCTCGTTGCGCACCTTGCTCCACAGATCCCGCCGGATCGCGACGATCCCCGGGCTCGGCGCCTTCACTCGCTCGACGGCGCCGAGGCGCTCGTCAGCGGGATCTCCCCCCGCCTGGTCCGGCGTCAATTGCGCGGTGGCGTCGATACGCGCGCCAGCCGCCTGCACCGAGCCGTCGCTCGCCAGCACGAGGGCCGTGACCGCACTCGCGCCGAAACGGCGAAACGCTTCGTCGAAGGCCTGGATCCAGCCCGGTTGCGGTACCAGATCGGCCGACATCAGCACCACGAAATCGCCCGCCAGATCGGGCAGTTCTAGACGATGCAGAGAGGATTCGATACGCGGGATCACGTCGATACCCGTTCTGGCGACCAGATCAGGATGCGCATCGCCGAGCAAGGCAGCGCGATATGGCACCTCGCTGGTATAGGCGGCGAGCCCGGCAAGCGATTGCGCTGTCGCCGCTGCACTACGCGGGAACACGATGATGGAAGCGCGCGGCGCATCGCTTTGCGTGAGCGGCACCGGCGTATCGCCGGCGTTGGCGAGCCTCGTGGCGTAGCCAGCCGAGGCTTGCGCTGGCGCGACGCCGACGCGGCGAAGCGCACGTACTCGGCCCGAGGCAGAGCGCAGCGGCTGCGTCACGCGCCAGGACAAGGAGCGCTTGATCAGGTCAAGCTGCTCACGCAATTGATGATTCTCTCGCAGCAATTCGTCCATGGCAGCCTGCGACGGCCCCGGAATGGGCGTGCGCACCGTCACGCGCCGTTCGCTGAACGCATCGCGCACCCGTACCGCCAGGTCGTCGATGCGACGTACCAGGGTGGAGGAAATCTGCTTTTGCTCGCCGAGCCGCGTCAGCACGTCAGCAACCGACCCCGAGCGCTCGTCGCGTAGACGCCCTTCGCGCGAATGCTTCTTCGACTCGCTTTCCAGGCGCGCCACGTCGCTTCGCAGGCGGGCGACCTCGGCGTTGCGCTCGGCGACGAATCCGCTCAGGCGTTTCGATTCCGCCGCCAGGCGACTGATCTCGACATCCCGCTTGAGCGTTTCCTCCGTGAGTCGTACCGTCTCGGCCGTCAATCGACCGATTTCCTCACCACGCCCCATCGTCTCGGTGGTCAGGCGCACGATCTCCACCAGTTGTTCGCCCAGCTTGGTATTGCGATCGTGGTCGTAGCGCGCGAACGAAACACCGCCGTCGAGCATGTCGTCGTCCGGATCAGGCAATTCCCCGTCCGAAGCGATCGCGATGAAATAGACCGGATCGACCATACCCGAAGTCGACTGATATTCGCCGACCGCACGCTCGGCCCAGCAGTTGATCTCACGCAGGCCTTCGCGGCCCTCGCGCTGCAGCAGCGAACCCGCCAGCGGCTTCTGCTCGTAGAGCACGAAGTTGCGAAAACCGCTGGACAGCCAGGCGGTAAATTCGTCGCGATCGAGTTCACGCACGTGGTACTCGTTCGGAGGCGCGCCCGGCGGCGAATAGATCGGCCGGTTCGGCGTGGAGATGATCATCAGCCCGTTCGGGCGCAGCACACGCTTGGCCTCGCGCATGAAGGCCTCGTGCTCGTGGAAGTGTTCCAACGTTTCGAACGAGTTCAACACGTCGACCGAGGCATCGGGCAACGGAATGCTGGTCGCGCTGCCATGCTCGTAGCGCAGGTTGGCATGCTCCGCATAGCGCACGCGCGCCTTCTCGACGGCAGCGGCATCGATGTCGACGCCGACCACGGATTGCGCAGCCTGTGCCAGCAGGGCTGATCCGTAACCCTCCCCGGACGCGATGTCGAGCACTTCCTTGCCGGCGACGAGCTCCGTCGAAAACAGGTAACGATGATAGTGCTCGTACTGGATCGGGCCGCCAACCCCCGGCAGATAACGCTCGCCGGTGAATTCGTGGCCGTTTTCCGCACCCTTGAATCGAAATGTCCGAACTGTTTTTGTCATGTCCAAAGATCCTGCTGATACTGATGGCGTGAGGGCGTCCCGCCCCCTGTCGTCGATAGCCGTGTCGGCCCGGCGAGATCGTCAATGCGCAAGCGGCGATAACCTGACATCCGCCAGCGGCACCCCGACCAGCGCATGCCGCACCCTCGAACTGCTGACTTCGAGCGGCAGTGCGTCGTGAATCCAGTGAAGTTGCACGTGGTCGTACTGCGTGCCTTCGGCCACCGCAACGTTGATGAAGAACTGCCCGATAGGCAGGGTGGGCATCACGAACGAAAACTCGGCGCTCAGCGTATCGCCTGCGCCGCACATGATGGGATCCCCAAGATACGCCGCATAGGTATTCGCTCCGACCAATTCCTGACCGCGCTCGTTCTTGATGTAAAAGCCCGCGATCGGAGAAACCAGTTCGTCGTCGACCTCGATCGTCACTCGCAGCGTGACCGGCTCGCCACCGACCACCCATGAGAGTGGATGACGCTCGGCGTCCACCAGCGCAGCGTCGACGATCCTGGCGCCGCCGGCACCGAATGCCTGCGATTCGAGATTGAACGGCAGCACGCGGATATCATTGCGCAGCGGCGACGCATTGATCGTGTCGCGGCGCACGTCGAGCCGCTGAATGGCGCCCCTGGACCGGCTGTCTCCGTGCGCCTGCGCCGGTGCCGGTGCCGGCGCGTCAACGTTGTAACGCGCCTCGAGGTAGGCGGCACAGACCTCGGCAGGCGCGCCCTGCGCGATCACCCGTCCCGCGTCGATCCATACCGCGCTGGTGCACAACTTACGGATCGTCGAGGTGTCATGGCTGACGAACAGGATGGTGCCGTGCTGCTTGAACGCATCGAGAAAGCGATAGCACTTCTGATTGAAGAAGGCGTCGCCGACCGCGAGCGCCTCGTCGATCACCAGGATGTCGGCATCGACATGCGCGATCACCGCGAATGCCAGGCGCACGAACATCCCGCTCGAGTAGGTCTTGACCGGCTGGTCGATAAATTCACCAATGTCGGCAAAGGCCGCGATCGATTCGTAACGAGCGTCAATCTGCGCGCGCGTGAGGCCGTAAAGTTGTGCGTTCAGGTAGATGTTCTCGCGCCCGCTGTATTCGATATCGAAACCCGAGCCCAATTCGAGCAGGGCCGCGACCTTGCCGTTGACGCTCAAACTCCCGGCGGTAGGCGCGAGCGTGCCGCAGACGATTTGCAGCAAGGTGCTCTTGCCCGAGCCGTTGCGGCCGACGATCCCAACCGTTTCGCCGCGACGCACCGACAGGGACACGCCGTTCAGCGCCCAGAAAGTAGCTGCCGGTGCCGTGGCCGGCGCCGCGCCCACGAAGCGGGACGCCACCCTGAGCATGCCACGCTTGAGCCGCTCCGACGGCCGTTCGTACGTGGCAAAACCCTTGGTGATACCGACTGCTTCGATTGCGCTGGCTTCAGACATACCGGTTGTTATGTGCCCGCCCTCGCCCTCGGAATTACACGACGACACCGACGGCGCGGAGTCAGGTGCGGCTGAGCGGACTAGCTCGTTGTAAAAGTTACGGGATTCTACCTCGTTTTACCTTTTTCACGATGCGAGATGAAACAGTTTTCGGCCATGCGCGCTCGTTCAAAATCCGCTCCGCCCGCCGCCCGCCCCCGCTTCCACGTCGCGCCCTGTCAATCTGCCTGATTGCAGTATTTACACTTGGACACACTTGCACGACGCCGTGAAAACAACGGCAAGGAACGAACCGCTGGCGCCGTATGACATAATTCAGCACGCTGCGAACGCGCCGCCCCATTCCAAGATCGCCCGGCGCTTCCGAGGTCCCCGCCAGCCCGATCTCGCCCACGCGGCGACACTTGCGTTCGCGGCCGCGGCACCTGCCGCCTCCGGCCATATTCTTCACTCGATACTATGCAAAGCTTCAGCACCTCGCCGCGCGCCCTTGCCGCGTCGCTGATACGGAATCGCCGTCTGCTGCTGGACCTGGCGCGCCGCGACGCGGTCGGCCGCTACAAGGGTTCGGTTCTCGGCATCTTCTGGTCTCTGCTGACCCCGCTCCTGATGCTGAGCGTCTATACCTTCGTATTCAGCGAAGTCTTCAAATCGCGCTGGGGCGGCGCCTCGCCGTCTGCCTCGAAGGGCGAGTTCGCCGTGGTGCTGTTCGCCGGCATGATCATGTTCAATCTCTTCTCGGAATGCGCAAACCGCGCACCCTCGCAGATTCTTTCGAATACGAACTTCGTGAAGAAGATCGTATTCCCGCTCGAAATCCTGCCCTGCGTGACACTGCTTTCCGGGTTGTTCCACCTCTGCGTCAGCGCATTGATCCTGCTGGTCGCCGAGTGGCTGATCCGCGGCCATGTGCCGATCACCGCGCTGCTGTTTCCGCTGGTACTCGCTCCTCTTTGCGTGTTCATCATGGGCCTGAGCTGGCTGCTGGCAGCGACCGGCGTCTACCTGCGCGACATCGGCCAGACTGTCGGCATCGCGATCACGGCGCTGATGTTTCTATCGCCCGTGTTTTTCCCGGTGTCTTCACTACCGGCTCGATTCCAGGAATTGGTCTACCTGAATCCGATGACCTATCCGATCGAACAGAGCCGTGACGTGCTGGTGTGGGGCAATCCCATCGACTGGAGCCGCTGGGGACCGTATTGTCTGATGGCGGTGGTCGTCGCCTGGATCGGCTTCGCGTGGTTCCAGAAAACCCGCAGGGGTTTCGCCGATGTCATCTGAGATCGCGGTTCGCATCTCCGGCGTCGCCAAGGGCTTCGAGTCGTATCGCCTGCCTGCCGACCGCCTCAAACGCAGCCTTTATTCGCTACTGGCGGCCGTCACGCCGCTGCCCGCGCTGCGGCGTGCCTGGCAAGCCAGGGCGGATAATTGCGTGCGGATGTTCTGGGCGCTGCGTGAGGTCGATTTCGAAATCGCGCGCGGAGAGACGATCGGCATCATCGGCCGCAACGGCTCGGGCAAAAGCACCTTGCTGCAAATCGTCTGCGGCACGCTCGCGCCAACCCGAGGCACGGTCGAGACACACGGACGCATCGCAGCACTGCTCGAACTCGGCTCGGGATTCGATGCCGAGTACAGCGGGCGCGAGAACATCTACATCAACGGTCAGTTGCACGGTCTCACACGTGATGAAATCGAGGCCCGCGTCGACGACATCATCGCATTCGCCGACATCGGCAAATTCATCGACCAGCCGGTCAAGACCTATTCGAGCGGGATGTTCGTACGCCTGGCATTCGCGGTGATCGCGCATGTCGATGCCGACATCCTGGTGATCGACGAGGCACTCGCGGTCGGCGACGCCTTCTTCACGCAGAAATGCATGCGCTTCCTGCGCCGCTTCCAGCAACACGGCACCGTGCTGTTCGTGAGTCACGATTCGGGCGCCGTGCGTAGTCTCTGCGATCGTGCGATCTGGCTCGATCGCGGGGTACTGCGGGAAAACGGTAGTTCGAAGTCCGTCTGCACCCATTATTTCGAGGCCTTCTACCGGCAGCAGCAGGGCGAAGGGCTTGCCTGGGACAAGCAGGCAGGACACGTCAGGCGAACACACGGCGCACGTCGACGCCTGTCCGCCATCGACCAGCGCGAGAAGTTCACGGCACGGCCCGCGGTACCCACTCCCGCGCTCGGCGGCACCGACCTCGATCCCCACGCCTTGCCGGCTCATCGCGAGCGCGAGTTGATCGACGAAGTCGCGTTGCTGGGCGAGTCGGGCAAGCCGATCGCCTGGATCACCGGCGGCGACGCCGTAACGCTGCGCATCGTGCTGCGTACTCCCGACGTCGGCATGCCGCCTTGTGTCGGCTTCGTCGTAAAGGACCGGCTAGGCCAGGCGATTTTCAGCGACGATACCGCGTTCTCACCGGCAAGCGAGGTTACCGCGGGCGATCGCTGGCTGGCCGAATTTTGCTTCGCGATGCCGCTGCTGCCGCCGGGTGACTATGCGATCAGCGCGTACGTGCTGGCCGAAGTCGACGGCGCGGCGCGCGTGGTCGACTGCCTGCACGACGCCTGCATCGTCAAATCCGAATCCGCCCACCTGGCAACGGGGATTGCCGGCACACCGATGACCGCCATCACGCTCGGCATCGACGAACCCGCCGAGCCAGCCTGAGGCCGCCACACGCCTGTCCCGATAGATTCATGACCCAAGTCACACCGCCCGATCCGTTCGATCCTCCCGCCGAGCCGACGCGCCCACATGTGCCGGGCAAACTGCAGCGGCTCGCCGCGATCCTGCCGCTCGCGCTGGGCACCGCACGCCGCCAGGCCAGGACCCATGGCGGCTACGGCCAAGCCTTCGCTTACTGCATACGGACCCTGCGTCGGGAAGGTATCGCCGGCTTCGCCAGCCGCCTGACTCGCCTGCCGTTCAGCGCGCGCTATCGCGACTGGGTCGCCCGCTACGACAGCTTCGGCGACGCCGAGAGGGAAACCGCGCTCGCCGCCATCTCGACCATGTCGACCTTGCCGCGTTTCTCGATCGTCGTGCCAACCTACAACAGCAATATCACGCTGCTGGACGCGATGATCGCGTCGATCCAGGCGCAGGTATATCCGCACTGGGAGCTGTGCATCGCCGACGACGCCTCGCCTTCGCCGGCCGTACGCCAGGCGCTCGACGCTCACCGGCAGCGCGACGCGCGCATCCGCGTGCTCTATCGCGAGACCAATGGCCATATCTCGGAAGCGAGCAACAGCGCCCTGTCGCTGGCGACAGGTGATTTCGTGGTGCTGGTCGACCACGACGACATCCTGCCGCCGCATGCGCTGTTCATGGTGGCGCGATACATCAACCGCTTCCCCCAGGCACGGCTGTTCTACAGCGACGAAGACAAGCTCGACGAGCAGGGCGAGCGTACCGCGCCCTACTTCAAGTCGGACTGGAATCCGCTGCTGTTTCGCTCGCAGAACATGTTTTCCCACCTCGGCGTGTTCGAGACCGCCCTGGTGCGCGAGGTGGGGGGGTTTCGCAAAGGTTTCGAGGGTAGCCAGGACTATGACCTGGCGCTGCGCTGCATCGACCTGGCCGGGGATCACAGCGTGGTCCATATCCCTCACGTGCTCTATCACTGGCGAATCGTGCCCGGCAGCACGGCCGGCGGACGTTCGGCCAAGCCCTATGCCGAGACTGCAGCACGCCGTGCCCTGCTCGAGCACCTGCAACGCATGGACCTGCCCGATGCGACGGTCGAGGAGGTCCATCCCGAGGTCGGCATCACCCGCGTGCGTTATCCGGTACCGAAGCCCGCGCCGCTGGTCTCGATCATCGTCCCGACACGCGACGGCGTCGTCTTGCTGCGCAACTGCATCGACGGCCTGCTGCATCGCACGCGCTACCCGAACCTGGAAATCATCGTCGTCGACAACGGCAGCACCGAACCGGCGACTCTCGCCTATCTCGAGTCGCTCACGCAGCAAGCGTCGGTTCGCGTCCTCCGCGATGAGTCGCCGTTCAACTTCTCCATGCTGAACAACCGTGCCGCCGCGATCGCGCGCGGTAGCTACCTGTGCCTGCTCAACAACGACACCGAGGTCATGAACGAGCACTGGCTCGACGAGATGATCGGTGTCGCTGTCCTGCCCGGGACAGGCGCGGTCGGTGCCGCGCTCTGGTATCCCGACAACAGGCTCCAGCATGGCGGCGTGCTGCTCGGCCTGAACGGCATCGCAGGCCATCTGCACCACTTGTTGCACCGCGGCCAATTCGGTTACGTGAATCGCGCCGTGTCGATCCAGAACGTCTCGGCCGTCACGGCGGCCTGTCTGCTGGTACGCAAGGCACTTTACGAGGAGGTGGGAGGTTTCGAGGAATCCTTGCGCGTCGCATTCAACGACGTCGATTTCTGCCTGAAGCTGCGTGCGATCGGCTATCGCAATGCATGGACACCGTTCGCCGAACTCAGACACCATGAATCGGCGAGCCGCGGGTCGGACATGTCGCCCGACAAGCAGGCCCGCTTCGCAGAGGAGGCCCAGTGGATGGAGCAACGCTGGGGCGACGCTCTGCTGCACGAGCCTGCCTATAACCCGAATCTCTCGCTCTCGGGCGATATGCCGCCATTCTCGTTCGCCGAGCCACCGCGCATCGACATGCTCGACTGAGCCACCGACAAGCACCGCAGCCGCTCGCTCAGCGCGGCCGATAGGCCCCGAGCCTGCCCCGCAAGCCATCGACGAAGCCCTGCCAGGCCATGCGCACATGCTCGCGACGGCGATCGGGGAACAGGCAGTAGATGGCGATACGCACCGGCAGCTTGACCAGCTCAGCCGTCTTCCAGGACAGTGGCATCGATCCGCGCATGGCGAGCGCGACGATATTGCGAAACTGGTAGTAATGGCGGATCGGCCCGTGCATGGGATAGTTACGTCCAAGCACGCGCACCGGCTCGCCGCCGAGCTCATGACTCAGACGCAGCCAGGGCACGCCGATCACGCGATAACCGGCCCGCTTGGCCCGCACGCACCATTCGAGATCGACAAAATCGATGAACAGCGCGGCATCCATCGGACCAATCTGACGCCAATAGCGCAGGTTCACGCAGGAACCAGAGGTAATCAGGAAATCAACGTCGATCGGCACCTCGCCCATCGGCGCGATCCGCCGGAAACGTCCCCAGCCGAAACGTACGAACGGAGCCACGCCGCGCAAGCGAGCGTCCTCGTAGGCGGGCCCCCCGAGCGCAACCGGACCCTGCATCGTATCGGCCGCGGCCACTGCGGCGGGCAGGTCGTTCAGGAGCTTCGAGGTCGGCTCGCTATCCTGATCGAACAGCATCGCCATCGTGAAGCCCCGCGCGATCAACCTCTCGACTCCCTGATTCAGGGCGAGCGCGATGCCCAGGTTCTCACCGTTCGGCAGATATTCGATGGCGGGATCCAGACCGAGCGCGACGGCATCAGCCACCATTTCCGAATTGTCGACGACCACGCAATGAAGGTTGGCCGCGAGACGATTAGCCCGCGCGACACATGCGGCATCGGGACGATAAAACACCACCACCGCACCGACACGCGGCGACATCGGTACCGAGTCGCTCAATCCGTCCTCAGACACAAGCGCAACGCCTCTCGCCAATCCGGCACGATCAGGCCGAAACTGCGTTCGAGCTTGTCCATCGACAGCCGCGAGTTCGAGGGGCGCGTTGCTGGCGTCGGATAGGCGGAAGCGGGAATCGGGCTAACAAGCGGCCGACGTTCGCCTCCCGACTCCGCGAAGATCGCCTCGGCGAAACCATGCCAGGAGGTCTCCCCTGCCGCGGCCAGGTGATAGATGCCGGAATGGTTTGTCCACCAATCGTCGGGCGTGCAGCCCGTCGCGACCGATTGCGCAAGAATCGCCGCCGTCAGGTCGGCGATGGTCCGCGACCACGTCGGCGCGCCGATCTGATCGGCCACCACGTTCAATTCGTCGCGCTCGGCACCCAGGCGCAGCATGGTTTTCAGGAAGTTGCGCCCACGCATGCCATACACCCAGCTGGTACGCAGGATCAGGTGACGGCAACCGGATGCCACGACTGCCCGCTCGCCATCGAGCTTGGTCCGTCCATAGACATTCCGTGGTCCGACCGGATCGGTCTCGGCATAGCGACTCTCGCCTTCGCCGGCATAAACGTAGTCGGTCGAGTAATGCACCAGCGCGGCGCCAAGGCGCTTTGCCTCCTCGGCGAACACCGCCGGTGCCTCGACATTCAGGCGCGTGGCGGCTACCACGTCAGTCTCCGCCTGATCCACGGCGGTATACGCCGCCGGGTTGACGATCAGTTGCGGCTCGATCTCGCGCACCACGTGGCGAATCGACTCCGGCTCGGATAAATCGAGCGCCTGCCGGTCCAGCGCCACCACGCGCCCCAGCCCTTGCAGGCTGCGGGCCAATTCGTAGCCGACCTGGCCATTGATGCCAGTCAGCAGGATCGTACGTTGCGGTTTTGTCATGGTCGAACTCAGGCGTAAACGTCGGCCTGGGCCAGCCGCGAGCCGGCGGCATCCTTTGCCGCGAGTTGCGGCTCGAAATCGATCTGCCAGTCGATCCCGAGCGCGGGATCGTTCCAGGCGATGCTACGTTCGAATTCGGGGTACCAGTAGTCGGTCGTCTTATAGAGAAATTCGGCCGATTCGCTCAGGGTCACGAAACCGTGCGCGAAGCCAGGCGGAACCCATAGCTGACGGGCATTTTCCGCGCTCAGGCGCACTCCAACCCACTTGCCGAAATTCGGGGAGGACTTGCGGATATCGACGGCAACGTCCAGCACCTCACCGGCAATCACGCGCACGAGCTTGCCCTGTGCATGCTCGATCTGATAATGCAGCCCACGCAGCACGCCGCGCGCCGAGCGTGAGTGATTGTCCTGGACGAACACCGCCTGCGGATCGACCTTTTCTGCAAACTCGCGGCCGTTGAAGCTCTCGTAGAAGAAGCCGCGCGCATCGCCGAACACCTTCGGCTCGATGATCTTGACTTCCGGCAGTGCCGTTTCGCTTACCTGGATTGCCATGCCACCTGTTCCGTCAAAAGATTCTTCAGATACTGCCCATACGCGTTCTTCGCGAGCGGCTGGGCAAGCTTGAGAACCTGCTCACCGTCGATCCAGCGATGCCGGTAGGCGATTTCCTCGGGGCAAGCGACCACCAGCCCCTGGCGCTTCTGCAACGTCGCGATGAAGGTGGCCGCCTCGATCAGCGAATCGTGCGTGCCGGTATCGAGCCAGGCATAACCGCGCCCCATGATTTCTACGTCGAGCCGCCCCGCCTGCAGGTAGCGCGAGTTCACGTCGGTGATCTCGAGCTCACCGCGCGGCGAAGGCTTGATGTCGGCAGCGATATCGCACACCTGGTTGTCGTAGAAGTAGAGCCCCGTGACCGCATAGTTCGAACGGGGCTTGGCCGGTTTTTCCTCTATCGACAGCGCACGGAAATCCGTATCGAATTCCACCACGCCGTAACGCTCGGGGTCATGCACGTGATAGGCGAATACAGTCGCGCCTTCGAAGCGCTCGTCGGCTCGATGAAGCTGCTTGACGAGATCGTGGCCATAGAAGATGTTGTCGCCGAGGATCAGTGCCGACGGATCACTGCCGATGAATTCACGGCCAATCAGGAACGCTTGCGCCAGACCATCCGGCGATGGCTGCACCGCATACTGGATATTCATACCCCACTGCGAACCGTCGCCGAGCATCGCCTCGAAGCGCGGCGTGTCCTGAGGCGTCGAGATAATCAGCACATCGCGAATCCCCGCGATCATCAGCGTCGACAGCGGATAGTAGATCATCGGCTTGTCGTAGACCGGCAGCAGCTGCTTCGACACCGCGTGCGTGATCGGGTACAGACGCGTGCCGGAGCCGCCGGCGAGGATGATGCCCTTGCGTGCCATGGTTCTGCTCCTCGTCACGCGCGCTGCGCGTAGTTCATCTCGACCCACTTGCGGTACTCGCCGGAAGCGACTTCCTCGGCCCAGGCCTGGTTGTCGAGATACCAGCGCACCGTCTTCGCCATGCCGGTCTCGAAGGTTTCGGCCGGCTTCCAGCCCAGCTCGCGCTCGAGCTTGCGCGCATCGATCGCGTAGCGGCGGTCGTGCCCCGGACGATCGGTGACGAAGCTGATCTGCTCGCGGTACGAGGCGCCCGCTTTCGGCTTCAACTCGTCGAGCAGATCGCACAGCACGTGCACCACGTCGAGATTCTTCTTCTCGTTCCAGCCGCCGACGTTGTAGGTTTCACCGGGCACGCCGCGCGCGAGCACCTCGCGGATAGCCGAGCAGTGATCGCCGACATACAGCCAGTCGCGCACATTCTGGCCGTCGCCATAAACGGGCAACGGCTTGCCGGCCAGCGCATTGGCGATCATCAGCGGGATCAGCTTCTCGGGGAACTGATACGGGCCGTAGTTGTTCGAGCAGTTGGTGGTCAGCACCGGCAGCCCGTAAGTATGGAAATAGGCACGCACCAGATGGTCCGAGCCGGCCTTGGTTGCCGAATAAGGGCTGTTCGGCGCGTACGGCGTGGTTTCCGAGAACTGCGGATCAGTGGCCGACAGCGAACCGAACACTTCGTCGGTGGAGACGTGCAGGAAGCGGAACGCCGTCTTCGCGTCGGCATCGAGCGTGTTCCAATACTGGCGCGTCGCCTCGAGCATCGTGAAGGTGCCGACCACGTTGGTCTGCACGAAATCGGCGGGACCGTGGATCGAGCGATCCACATGGCTTTCGGCAGCGAAATGCAGGATCGCGCGCGGACGATGTTCGGCCAGCAGCGCGTCAATCGCCGCGCGATCGCAGATATCGACACGCGCGAACACGTGATTCGGATTGTCCTGCAGGGACTTCAGCGTGCCGAGATTGCCCGCGTACGTGAGCTTGTCGACATTCAGCACCGGCTCGTCGGATTGCGCGAGCCAGTCCAGCACGAAATTGGCGCCGATGAAGCCGGCACCGCCCGTCACCAATATCATGGGATTCCCTTGTCGAAAAACGGAGTCTGATCGAGCCGATGAGCGGAACTTGCCGCCGGCCCCTCGGAATGTGCGCCGTGAATCGCGTATATCTATTGTTGTTCGGCCATCTGGCGAGCGGCCCCGCCGTCAACCCATAGGGACGCAATTATAAGGCCTGTGCCGGCTTAAAAAACATGCCTCTAACATCTTGCAACAGCTTGACAAATGTCGACAAATCGGAGTTTTATGCGAATTTCTTTCTAAGAAAATTCCGCCACGCAGGATATTCCCCTCGCATGCCATGGGAACCGAAGTCCTGAATGACTTGTGGTACCGTGCGTCGGAAGCTTGCGAAACATCGTTAAATCGCACCACATCCATCCCGCAATGACCTCTGCCCCCGGCCCCGTGCCGATCGCCATCGGCGACCTCCAGGGTTGCCACGCCCCCCTCGTCGAGTTGCTGTCCCGCCTGGCGCCCTCCGACGACACCCCGCTCTGGTTCGCCGGCGATCTCGTCAACCGCGGCCCGGCCTCGCTGGCCACGCTGCGCGAGGTGATCGCGCTGGGCGAGCGGCGCGTGGCCGTGCTCGGCAACCACGACCTGCACCTGCTGGCCGCCGCGGCCGGCATCCGCCAGTTGAAGGCGGGCGACACGCTTGCCGAGATCCTGGAGGCGCCCGATGCCGAAGCCCTGCTCGAGTGGGTCCGCCAGCGGCCCTTCGCGCATTTCGAGCACGGCAAGCTGATGGTGCATGCGGGGCTGTTGCCGCAATGGGATGTCACGCTCGCGCTCGAACTCGCCGACGAGCTGCAGCGCGCGCTGCGCGCGCCCGACTGGCGCGAGACGCTGCGCGGCCTGTACGGCAACGAGCCGAATCAGTGGAAGGCAGGATTGTCGAAGCCGGAGCGGCTGCGCGTGGCCTTCAACGCCTTCACGCGGATCCGCTTCTGCACGCCGGACGGCGCCATGGAGTTTCGCGGCAACGGCGGCCCCGATTCGGCGCCGGAAGGTCACCTGCCCTGGTTCGACGTTCCCGGGCGGCGCAGCGCCGACGTGACCGTGGTGTTCGGCCACTGGGCCGCGCTCGGCCTGATGCTGCGCGACAACCTGGTCGCGCTCGATTCGGGCTGCGTGTGGGGCAATCGCCTGTCGGCCGTCGAGCTGAGCGACGATCCGGCCGCGCGACGCGTCACGCAGGTGGCCTGCGAGCGCTGCGGCTCAGGCAAGGACTGAGGAAGGAGGGGCGCCGGGCACGGCGCCTCGCGCGTGATTGGATCGCGCGAGGCGAGGCGCATCGATGCCGCCCCGGCCTCGCGCTGCCCGATCGGGCTTCAGACGTCGCGGCGCGCGACCGGCTCGGTCTCGCCCGCGGCATTCGCCGCCACCGTGGACGCCACGACAGCCTCGGCGGTTTCGGTCGAGGCGCTCGGCGCGGCGGCTGCCTCGCCACCGGCCGGCACTTCATCGATCGCCAGTTGCGCGAGCGCCTCGGCGCTCGGCCGCCCGCACCCGGCCTGCATCTCGGCCAGCGCATCGGCCACCGCCGCGCGAGCCCGCGCCGACAACCCGCGACGATCCTCACCCGCCTCGATCGGCGCGCCCACGTAGAGATGCGCGACCAGCGGCCGGTCGCGCAGCACGCGATCGAGCGACTTGCCCAGCGACATCTTGCCGGTATAGGCCGGCGCCAGCGACTGCCTGCCCTGCCCGTCCTCGTACATGATGCAGACCGGCTGCACCGGGCTGCCGGCCTCGACGGCGGCCTGGAACAGGTTGGCATGGAAGGGCAGCAGCTCGAGCCCGTTCGAGGTGGTGCCCTCGGGGAACACGCACATCAGCTCGCCGCCGCGCAGCCGCTCGGCCAGCTCGTGCATGATGCGCTTGGCCTCGCTGCGCTTCTCGCGCTGCAGGAAGATGGTGCCGAGCTTCTCGGCCAGCCAGCCCACCACCGGCCATTGCCGCACCTCGGCCTTCGAGACGAAGGGCGTCGGCCGCCAGGCATTGATCACGTAGATGTCCAGCCAGGACACGTGGTTGCCGATCACCAGCGCCCCCGCGTCGAGCCGCGCCTCGTCGTGATGCACGACCAGGCGCATGCCGCACAGCGCCAGCATCTTCAGGGTCCAGCGACGCGTGAGTTCCTGCCGGCGCGCCGGGCTCGCCCCGCCGAACCGCAGGGCGATGGTCGCCATGCCGTGCAGCAGGTGCACGATCAGGCGCAGCTTGCGCAACGCTCTCATGATGCCCGCCCCGCTCAGCGACGCTCGAAGGCGACCTGGCCGGCGACGAGGGTCGCGCGCACCCGGGCCGGCAGCTCGTAGCCGAGGAACGGCGAATTGTGGCCCTGGCTCTTCAGGGCACTCGGCTCGACCTGCCAGTGCGCGGCCGGATCGAACACCACCAGGTCGGCCACGCCGCCCGGCACGAGGCGCCCGGCCGGCAGCTTCAGCACGTCGGCCGCGCCGGCGGTGATGCGGTTCAACGCGCGCGCCAGCGGCAGCCCGGCCTCCTGGGCCCACTTGACGGTCAGCGACAGCAGCAGCTCCAGGCCGGTCGCGCCGGGCGTGGCCTCGGCGAAGGGCAGCAGCTTCTCGTCGTCGTCGACGGGGGTGTGGTCGGAGCAGATCGCGTCGATCGTGCCGTCCTCGACGGCCGCGCGGATCGCGGCGCGGTCGCGCTCGGCGCGCAGCGGCGGATCGAGGCGGAACTGCGCGTCGAAGTAGCCGATGTCGAGGTCGATCAGGTGCAGGTGGTTGGCGCTGACGTCGCAGGTGATCGGCAGGCCCTCGGCCTTGGCCTGGCGCACCAGCTCGATACCGGCCGCCGAGGACAGGCGCGCGATGTGCACGCGCGCGCCGGTCACGCGCACCAGCTCGCAGAGCGTGTGCAGGGCGATCGTCTCGGCCGACACCGGCACGCCCGACAAGCCCAGCCGCGAGGCGAGCGGCCCGCTGGCGGCGACCCCGCCCTTGGCGAGGAAGGCGTCCACCGGGCGCAGCCAGACCGTGTAGCCGTAGGTGCTCGCGTACTGCAGCGCGCGCAGCAGCACCTGGGTGTCGCGGATCGGCACGTTGGCCTGGGTGAAGCCGATGCAGCCCGATTCGGTCAGCTCGACCATCTCGGTGATCACCTCGCCCTTCAGGCCGACCGTCAGCGCGCCGAGCGGATAGACGTGCGCCTGGTGCAGCTTGCTGGCGCGGAACTTCAGCATCTCGACCAGGCCCGGCTCGTCGAGCACCGGGTCGGTATCGGGCTGGCAGACCAGGCTGGTGACGCCGCCGGCCACCGCCGCGGCCATCTCCGATTCGAGCGTGGCCTTGTGCTCGTAGCCGGGCTCGCGCAGCCGCGCCGAGAGGTCGACCAGGCCGGGGGCGACGATCAGGCCGCTCGCGTCGATGGTCCTGGCCGCGTGGAAATCGGCCGGCGCCGCGCCGATCGCGACCACCTTGCCGGCGGCGATGAACACGTCGGCCTGTTGTTCGGTGCCGGCGACCGGATCGACCAGCGTGCCGCCCTTGATATGAATCTTCATGTGCTGCCTGCGAATGCGTTGGATGCGTTGAATTCGATGGCCGGCCGGCGTGGCGCCAGGCCGCGCCGGTCAGTCGCTGTTGCCCGCGACGATGCCCATCACGGCCATGCGGACCGCGATGCCGAAGGTGACCTGGTTGAGGATCACCGACTGCGGGCCGTCGGCCACCTGCGAGTCGATCTCAACGCCGCGGTTCATCGGGCCCGGGTGCATCACGATCGCGTCGGGCGCGGCCAGCGCGAGACGCTCGGGCGTGAGGCCCCAGCTCTTGAAGTACTCCTGCGCCGAGGGCAGCAGCGCGCCGCTCATGCGTTCGTTCTGCAGGCGCAGCATGATGATCACGTCGACGCCCTTCAGGCCTTCGTCGAGGTTGTGATAGACCTTCACGCCCATCTGCTCGAGCCCGCCCGGCAGCAGCGTGCGCGGGCCGATCGCGCGGATCTCGGGCACCCCGAGCGTGGTCAGCGCGTGGATGTCGGAGCGCGCCACGCGCGAGTGCAGGATGTCGCCGACGATCGCCACGCGCAGCTGCGTGAAGTCGCGCTTGTAGTGGCGGATCGTGTACATGTCGAGCAGGCCCTGGGTCGGGTGCGCATGGCGCCCGTCGCCGGCATTGATCACGTGCACGTGCGGCGCGCAGTGCTCGGCGATCAGGTAGGGCGCGCCGCTCGAGGCATGGCGCACCACGAACAGGTCGGCGTGCATCGCCGAGAGGTTGTTGATGGTGTCGAGCAGCGACTCGCCCTTGCTGGTCGAGGAGGCGTTGATGTTGAGGTTCAGCACGTCGGCCGACAGGCGCGTGGCGGCGATCTCGAAGGTGGTGCGGGTGCGCGTCGAATTCTCGAAGAACAGGTTGAACACCGACTTGCCGCGCAGCAGCGGCACCTTCTTCACCTCGCGGTCCGTCACGCTGACGAACTGCTCCGCGGTATCGAGGATGTGCGTGACGATCGACTTGGGCAGGCCCTCGATCGACAGCAGATGCTTGAGCTCGCCGTTCTTCGTGAGCTGCGGGTTGCCCTTCAGGAAGCCGGGGCGGAAGCGTTGGGCGGGCGCGGCCGCGGCTTGGGCGCCGCTGCGGCCGGAGGTGTCGGTGGTCATGGTGTACGTGAATCCAAGGTGTTGCCGGGGCAGCGCCCGCGCGCGAACACGCGCGGCGGGCGCCGGTTGAGGCGCGCTCAGTGGGCGCGCGCCTCGAGTTCGAACGTGAAATGGAGGTCGGCGTCGTGGGCCAGCACCAGGGTCGCCTCGGCCGGCACCTCGAGCGTGCCGCCCACGAAGCGCGCCGCCACCGGCAGCTCGCGCCCGCCGCGATCGGCCAGCGCCGCGAGCTCGACCGCGGCGGGCCGGCCGTAGTCGTACAGCTCGTTGAGGGCCGCGCGCACGGTGCGGCCGGTGTACAGCACGTCGTCGACCAGCAGGATGCGGCGGCCTTCCACCGCGAACGGCAGCGAGGTCGGGCTCGCCTGGCTGTGCAGGCCCTTCTTGGCGTAGTCGTCGCGATGCAGCGCCACGTTGACCACGCCGAAGCCCGGCGCCTTCAGGTCGCGCGCCAGCCGTTCGGCCAGCCAGGCGCCGCCGCTGTGGATGCCGGCGATCGCCGGGCCGTCGCTGGCCGCGAAGGCGGCGTCGCCGTAGGCGCCGCGGATCTGGTCGAGCAGCGCGCGGTAGAGCGCTTCGGCGTCAATGGAACTCATGATGGTCGGGCAACTGGTCGAGATAGTGTTGAAGGATCACGCGGGCGGCCTCGGCGTCGATGGCCGCATCGGCCTTCGCGCCGCGCGCGCGCAAACCGGCGCGCGCCTCGACCGACGAATAGCGCTCGTCGATCCAGCTCACGGGAAGGTTGAAGCGGCCGTTCAGTTGATTGCCGAAGCGCTTGGCCTGCTGCGTCATCTCGTGCGGCGTGCCGTCCGGGTGCATCGGCAGGCCGACCACCAGCGCGTCCGGCCGCCATTCGGCGATCAGCGCGCCGACGGCCTCGAAACGATATTCGCGATTCAGGTTGGACACGATGACGAGCGCGCGCGCCGTGCGCGTCAGCGTATTGCCGACGGCCACGCCGATGCGCTTCTCGCCATAATCGAACGCGAGCAGGGTGGCCTCGCGCGCGGGGACACCGCTCATGCGTGGCCCGCCTCGCCCGAGAGCATCGTCGAGGACACGCCGAGCAGGCCGAGCGCGGCCTCGAAGCGCTCCTCGGCCGGCGTGTCGAACACCACGCGCGGATCGGCGGCCACCGTCAGCCAGCCGTTCTTGGAGATCTCGTCCTCGAGCTGGCCCGCGCCCCAGCCGGCATGGCCGAGCGTGAGCAGGAAGCGCTTCGGCCCGCTGCCCGAGGCGACCGCCTCCAGCACGTCCTTGGAGGTGGTCATCTCCAGGCCGCCCTCCACCGTCATCGAGGAGCTGTAGCTGCTGCCCTCCACCGGCTCGTGCAGCACGAAGCCGCGCTCGGTCTGGACCGGGCCGCCGAAGTAGACGGGGATATGCAGGAGAGGCTCGATCTCGAGCTTGAGGTCGATGCGATTGAACAGCGATTCGAGGTCGATGTCGGTGGGACGATTGATGACGAGGCCCAACGCACCGCGTTCGCTGTGATCGCAAAGGTAGACCACCGTTCCCGAGAAGGTCGGATCCGACATGCTCGGCATCGCGATCAGGAACTGGTTGGTGAGATTGATGCGATCGGAACTCTTTGACATGGTTTGAATTTTAGCAAAGACCTCGCGGCGGGACGCAGCCCGCGAGGGTCGATAAGACGGATCACGTCGCACTCTATCACGCGAGCGGGGCCGGTCGGCAGGCTGGGTGCGAGGCCGGGACGACGCGCCGGGCACGGGCGCAGTCACAAAATGGCCATTGTCCGCGATGTGTTCGAATCGGTTGTGAAACTCGGCCAGATGGCCGCAAACCGACGCGAATGACGGACCGGGCGAGCTGATGGGGTCCGACGCGATCGAGCCACAGCGCGCCGGGCCGGTTTGGCTCGGCGGGCGCCTCAGGGCCGCGCCGCCTC
>NZ_VWWC01000067.1:0-35386 GCF_011753175.1 Burkholderia sp. Cy-637
CCACGGCGGCCGGAGCGGCTGCCGCGACCTCGGCCGGGCGGGTGGGCGCGCTGATCGGCATGGCGGCCTCAGGCGGCGTGCTGCTGGCTGCGCAACTGCGCGTCGAGCTGCTGCAGCGTGGTGTACTGCGTGATGTTCAGCGCTTCCGGGTCGATCGAGCCGTAGAGCTGCTCGCAGAACACGATCAGCTCGACGATGTTGAGCGAATCGATGCCGAGTTCGCCGATGCCGGCGCCGGTGTCGACGGTCTCGACGTTGAGGATCTTGGCGACTTCGCGGGACAGGATCTCGAGGGCGTCGGCCGGGACGTTGGGGTTGCTCATGGTCTGGCTCCTTCGTGCAAGTGGTCGGGTAAAGGGGAACGGCTTGGGATTACAGGGCCGGCTCAATGGCCGGCTTCACTGCGCAGGCTCTTGCGAAGCTCGTGGTAACAACGGTAGGAACTGCCTTCCATCTTCGTGAACGCCAGCAGGTCGCGCTGGTCGTCGAAGCTCGCGACGGCCCGGCCGCGCACCAGCGCGCCGAGGAATTCGTTGGACAGCAGCTTGATGGCCAGCACGCGCTGGACCTTGCCGAAGCTGTAGTGCGCGATCTCGGTCTGGCTGCGCGCGGCCTCGGCGATGAAGTGATGCACGCCGCGCAGCTCGGGGCTCAGCGCGAGGCGGCCGGTCTTCTCCAGCCACGCAACGTGCGCCATCAGCGCGCGCACGAAGTAGGGGCGCACCACCGTCAGGTACTTGTTGAACACGGTCGGGCCGCCGATGCGCAGGCGGTCGCCGGCACCCACCCGCACCTCGCCGGCGACATTGGCCAACTGCAGGTTGCCGGCCAGGAACGGCGCGCCGAAGGTGTCGCGCCGCAGCTTGCGGTACTCGTCGGGCCACACCAGGTAGGCGGCCGGGAACATCACGCCGGGCAGGCGCGCGGCGATCACCGCCATGCAGTCGCGATGGGCCTCGATGCCCCACACCTTGTCCACGTGCAGGCCGATGCCCTGCTCGTCGCTGCGCGCCAGGGTCTTCCAGCCGGCCAGGCTCGGACCGCCGCCGTCGCTCATCAGGAAGGCGAAGTTGTGGCCGGCATCGATGCATTCGCAGGCGCGGCGGTTCTGGTCCTCGGTGAAGAACAGCCCGAACATGATGCGGATGAAGGCGCGCATGAAGGGCTTGAAGTGGCCGTGCAGGCCCTCGTCGGCGATCTGCAGCAGCAACTGCTCGGTGAGCGGCGCCTCGTCGTGCGCGAGCGGCGTGGAGGCCGGCGATTCGGGCAAGGGCTCGGGCCGCGTGTCGCGCAGCGCGATCACCATCTCGCTGTCGAGCAGGCGCAGCGCGGCGTCCTCCACCAGCGCCACGGCCGCGGCGGGCGGCCCGCCCGCCAGTTCGAGATGGCGCAGCACCGGGAAGGCCGCCGGCGAGGCGGCCTGCGGGCCGGCCGGTGCCGCGCGCGGCGGCGCCGCGTCCGGCGCGGCGGGCAGCAGGATCGGATCGACGGTGTCGGGCGGGGACAGGAAGGAGACGGTGGACATGGTGGGGTTCCGGGTCAGAAACGCACGCGCAGCGCGGCGTCGATCTGGGTGCTGAGGCCGACCGCGCGATATTCCGAGCCGCTGCCGGCGAACGCGTGGGTCAGGGCGAAATCGAGGCTGGTGCGCTTGCCGATGTCGGCCACCACCTGCGCGATGGTCAGCAGCCCCTTGTCCTGCGGCGAGTAGATGCCGCGGATCGAATACTCGACGTGGCCGATCTTCTTGCCGGCGCGCACGAACAGGTAGTCGCGCAGGCTGCCGTCCACGCTGACCGCGTCGGCGGTGGCGCCCAGCCCCGCCAGCGCGAGGTTCGGCTCGGCCGCCAGCAGCGCGTGATTGGCGTTGATCGAGTTGACGATGCGGCGCCACTGGCTCGCGTCGTAGCGCGCCTCGTCGTGCGACCACTCGACGATCAGCGAGACGTTGCCGGGCAGCGCGCTTTGCAGGCCGAGCGCGCTGCGCCACATGTACTGGCGGTCGTTGCGGCGGTCGACGAGGTCATAGGCGTCGGCCTGGTCGAGCGGCGTGCCGTCGGCCAGGAAGCGCGGCACCGCGCGCGTGGTGCCGCGCTCGATCCAGCCGCTCGCATAGACCGTGCTCGACTTGCCGACGTCGAGCGAGAGCGTGCCGCCGGTGCCGCCGTGCGCGGCGTGGCGGCCCGCCAGCAGCGAGGCGGAGCCGCCGTCCCAGTTGGTGGCCACGCGCAGCAACTGGGTCGCGCCCTCGACGTCGCGGTTGTCGACATCGCTGCGCAGGCTGCGGTTCCAGCCCGCGATGGCCTGCACCGTGGTGGTCTCGCCCGCCCACTTCAGGTCGACCAGCGGCGTGCCCTCGACGTCGCCGTAGCGATCGTAGATGTCGGCCGAGGCCGCGCGCTTCTGGAAGAAGCCGAGCGGGAAGAAGGCCTGCGAGGTGTCGAGCGCGTCGATGCGCTTGCCGGCCGTGATGCTCAGGCCGTTGTCGAAGGCGTAGCGCAGGCCGGCTTCGTTGAAGCGGCTGGCCTGCGCGCCGAGCGAGTGGTCGGCGGCCACCAGGCGCGCGTTGGCGAACAGGTTCTCGCCGTCGAGCCGGAACAGCGCGGCGGCCTCCTGGTGGTCGCGCGGTTCGCTGCCGATCAGGTCGGCGAGCAGCGCGTGGCCGTCGAAGGCATCGACGCTGCGCACGTAGCCGACCCCGCTGAAGCTGCCGAGCTGGTCCATCAGCGATTCCCCCCTTGCCGCGACGGCATGGCAGGCGAGCGCCAGCGCGGCGCCGAGGCAGGCACCGGCGCGCGCGCCGCGCGGCGTGCCGGCGATGGCGGCCGGGCTGGCCAAGCGCATGGGGCGGCGGGGGCACGGAGCATGGCGGTCGGCCTCACTGCGCATCGGCGAGCGTGTCGGGATTGAACCAGCCCGACGGAATCCGGTGCGGCTTGCCGTCTAGGATGTCGACGACGCTGGCGCGCTGTTTCTCGACCTCGTTGCGGTAGGTGATCTGGCGGATCACCTTGCGGCCGTCCACCTCGACCGGCGTGGCGAAGTCGGCGCTGCGGAACAGCAGGCCGCTGGCGAGGAAGAACTGCGCGCGAATCGGCACGTCGGTGCCGGTGGCCACCCACAGCTTGATGCTCGGGTAGACGTTGTCGGGATCGGTGGCGGCGAGGTCCAGCTCGGTGGCCGCGCGGCCGTCGATGGTGGCGGCCGCGCCGGTCGTGGCGCGATAGCTGTCGGCCCAGTGGGTGCGCGTGATGTCGCTGATCACCACCTCGCCCTGCAGCCGCTGCATGCCGTTGATGCGCACCGCGCTGCGCGTGTTGGGCACGTAGAACCAGTGGCCGCGCGTGGTGGCCAGGTACTTCTGGCCGTCGTTCTCGCCGCTGCGGGTGAGCGCCAGCGTGTCGCCGTTGGCGCGCGTGTAGACCAGGTAGCGCGTCGCGTCGTCCTGCTGCTGGCCCACCAGGTTGGTGATGCGAATGTCGGTCTGCGTGTCCGAGCTGGTGCTGCGATAGGCGTCGGCGCGTGCCAGCATGGTCTGCGCGGCGGGCTGGTCGGCGGCCAGCGCGCGGGGCGCGGACAGCAGCGCCAGCGTGCTCGCGCAGAGCGTCAGGGCGGTGCCGAAGGCGGCGAGCAGCGTGCGCGGCGGCGGGAGGCGAAGCATCATGATGCGAGACCCTCGATGATGTTGCGTTTGGCGAGCCCGAGCGTGGCGAAGCCGGCGGCGGCGATGCCGAGCACCACGAAGGCGGCCTCGACGGCGGCCACCGCGGCCGGCGTCACGGCGAATTCGAGCAGGATCGGCTTGACGCGCCCCGGGGGCGGCGGGAGATGGATCTGGGCGTGATTGAGCGCGAGCATCGCGAGCACCGCGCAGGCGATGCCGAGCGCCGCGCCGATCAGGCCCAGCAGCGCGGTTTCCTGGACCAGCACCCAGCGCACCGTGGCGGTCGGCACGCCGATCGCGCGCAGCGTGGAGATTTCGCGGCGCCGCTCGACGATGCTCATCAGGATCCAGTTGCTCATCGACAGCAGGATGGTCAGCGAGAGGATCGCGCCAAACACCGAGAACTGGTTGCGATAGAGCGAGACGATCTGGTGGTAGAGCGAGACCAGTTGGTCCCAGCTGCGCACGTCGAGCGCGGGCAGGGCGGCGCGCAGCGCGGCGACCGCGGCCGGGGTGGCGTCGGTGTGCGCCAGGAAGATCGCCAGGCGCGAGACGCGATCGGTGCGCAGCAGCGCCTGCGCGGCCGGCAGCGTGATGTTGACGATGCGCTCGTCGACATCCTTGGTGCCGGTGCTCATCACGCCGACGATCTGCGCGTCGGTGGCGTTGATGCCGCCGTGCGCGGTCGACACCATCAGCTGCACCACCGAGCCGGTGTGCACGCCGAGCTTGCGGGCCAGCTCGGCGCCGACCACCACCTCGGTGCCTGGCGCCGACGGCGACAGGTAGCGTCCCGACAGCACCGCGTGATAGTCGAAGTAGCCCGGCGGTTCGCGGGCCGGCTCGACGCCCACGCCGACGAAGCCGTAGCTGAGGTCGCCGTTCGAGATCAGGCCGTCGAAGTCGATCTCGCGAGCGGTGGTGGCCACGCCCGGCAGCGCGGCCACGGCGCGTTGCGCGTCGGCCTGCTCGGCGGCGCTCAGGCCGTATTGCAGCGGCTTCTCGCCGATCAGGTCGAGGTAGCCGCGGTGCATCACCTGCAGGTGGCCGACGCCGCTGTCGATCGAGCCCTCGCGCACCGCGTCGAAGGTCGCCGCCACGTAGCCGAGCGCGATGCTGGCGGCGAACGCGGCCACGCCGATCATCGCCATGGTCAGGAGGGTTCGGCGCCGGTTGCGCCAGAGGTTACGCCACGCGTACGTCAGCCAGTTCACCTTGAGCTCCCAGAATGCCGTCGCGCATCTCGATGCGGCGGGGCAGGCGCGCGCACAGACGTTCGTCATGCGAAGCGATCAGAAAGGCCGTGCCGAGCGTGCGGTTGGTGTTCAGCACCAGTTCGGCGACGGCTTGTGCATTGGCGCTGTCGAGGCTGGCGGTCGGCTCGTCGGCGATCACCAGCGCCGGCTCCTTGGCCAGCGCCCGCGCCAGCGCCACGCGCTGCTGCTCGCCGCCCGAGAGCTGGCCGGGCCGGTGCCGCTCGCGCGCGGACAGGCCCACCGCGTCCAGCATCGCGCGCGCCTGTTCGCGACGCGTGCGCGGCGTGCCCCAGGCGAAGCAGCCCAGTTCGACGTTCTCCAGTGCCGACAGCACCGGGATCAGGTTGAAGTGCTGGAACACGAAGCCGATCCGCTCGCGGCGCACGCGCTCGAGCGCGGCCGGCGAGTCGTCGATCTCGCGGCCCTCCAGCCGGCGCGTGCCCGAGCTCGGCACGTCGAGGAAGCCGGCCAGGTTGAGCAGGGTGCTCTTGCCGCTGCCCGAGGGGCCGACCAGCGCGACCACGTCGCCGCGCCGGATCACCAGGTCCGCGTCGCGTACCGCCACCAGTTTCTCGGCGCCCGCGTAGCGGCGCGTGACGCCGAGCAGCTCGAGGACGATCGGCGCCGCGTCGAGCGGCGGCTGGCTCAGGTCGGTCATGCCAGCGCTCCCTGCAGCGCCGGCTTGCCGGCCGCCGCGGCGGGCGCTGCCACCAGGGACAGCGCGCCCTGCGTGTACAGCTCGCGGCACTTCAGGCGCTGCAGCTTGCCGCTGGTGGTGCGCGGCAGCGAGCCGGGCTCGACGAAGCAGAGGTCCTGCGCCGCGAAGCCGATGCGTGCGCCCAGCAGTTGCTGGCATTCCAGGCGGGTCTGCGCGCTGGCGTCCACCGGGCGCGTCTCGATCGCCACCACCAGGCGCTCGGTGCCGCTGGCCGTATCGGGGCAGCCGAAGGCGATGCAGGTGCTCTTGCGCAGCAGCGGATGCGCGCTCAGCGCGTCCTCGATCTCGTGCGGGAAGTAGTTGCTGCCGCGGATGATGATCACTTCCTTCTTGCGGCCGAGGATGTAGAGCTGCTCGTCGGCGACATAGCCGATGTCGCCGGTCAGGAAGGCGCCGTTCGGCGTCAGCGGCGCGACGATCTCGCCGCTGCCGGCGTCGAGGTAGCCGAGCATCAGCGAGCTGCCGCGGATCGCGATCTCGCCGGCCTGCCGCTCGGCGAGCGTCGCGCCGTGCTCGTCGACGATCTCGTAGCGCATGCCGGGAATCGGCTTGCCCATCGCCAGCACGAGCTCGCGCTCCTGCGCCGGCGCGTCGGCCTCGGCCGGCGCCACCGGCTCGGCCGTGCGCCGCTCGATCAGGGCGCGCTTGTCGATGGCGTCGGCGATCACGTAGGGCGCGCCCTCGATCCGGCCCGCGTGCCAGGCGCGATGCATCGAGACCGCCAGCGTCGATTCGGCCATGCCGTAGCACGGCTGCAAGGCCGAGGCATCGAGGCCATGCGGCGCGAAGGTGGTGGCGAAGTCGCGCAGCGTATCGGCGTCGACGCGTTCGCCGCCGATGAAGATGTTCCGGCAGGCCGACAGGTCGACGCCTTCCATGGCGGCGGCATTGAAGCGGCGCACGCAGTAGCGCAGCGCGAAGGTCGGCACCGAGGTGGTGGTGGCGCGCGTCGCGGCGATGCGCTTGAGCCAGCCGAGCGGGTTGCGGATGAAGCTGTTGGGCTGCATGAACAGCAGCGGCGCGCGATAGTGCAGGTTCGACAGCAGGGTGAGCAGCCCCATGTCGTGGTAGAGCGGCAGCCACGAGACGGTGCCGTCGCCCTGCTCGATATCGAACAGCACCGCGCCGCCGATGCCGAGCACGTTCGCGATCACGTTGGCGTGGCTCAGCACGGCTGCCTTCGGATGCGAGGTCGAGCCCGAGGTCAGTTGCACGTGATGCGGATCGTTGCCGGACTTGGCGCTGATGAAGGGCTGCGCGCCGGCCTCGGCGGCAGCCGCGAAGCTGGCGGCGTCGATCACCCGGGTGCCGGCCGAGACGACGGGCGCGGCCTGCCAGACCGGCGCGAACGCGTCGAGGCCGATGGCCAGGCGCGGGCGGTACAGCTCGCAGGCCACCTCGGCCACCTGCCGGCCTTCGCCGCTGCGTTTCGCCGGGACCGGCACCGTGCACGGCAGCGCGCCCGCCATCACGCAGGCCATCATCGCGACCGCGTGCTCGACCGAGGCGGGCAGGGCCAGCATCACGATGTCGTTCTCGCGGATGCCGAGCTCGCGCAGCGCGCCGGCATGGCGCAGCACCGCTTCGGCGAAGCCGTGATAGTCGATCGAGGTCTCTTGCCCGGCGTCGTCGACGAAACTCATGCGATGCGCGGCACCGGGGCCGCCCTCGAGCGCATCGAGCAGACGATGGGTTGTGGAAGCGCAATGTGTCACGGCCTGGCCCTCCTGGATGAGCGGGGCGCAGGCCCCGTCGAACGGAGTCGATTCTTGTCGCAACCGGCGAGGCGCGACAAACGCAATCTCGGCAGGCTATGCATGCGTGCCATGCATCCACGCCGCGCGCGGTGCCGCGCGCCTGCCTCGGCGGGCGGTTCATGCCTGGGCCTCATGCATCGCGTTCGGAAAAGTCGCTTGTCCGTGCCGCGTGTCGTACCAACAATGGGGGACGACGCAGGGGCCATCGCACGCGCGAGCGCGGCGCGTGATCCACGCGTATCAGAATGATGTTCCGATCCTCGCCGTCGATGGGTTCGCGGCGGGTGCGTGCCGCGCGCAAGGCGCCCGCGTGCGCATGCCGTGTCCGGCGCCTCCCGGGATTCGACGACGATGCTTTATCCGGAACTGTATCAATCGCTCGAGGCAGTACGCTGGAACATGCATGCCGACATCGACTGGCACGCCTTCGATGCGGCGCGGCTCAGCGACGAGCAGGCCATCACGATCCGCATGAACGCGATCACCGAGTGGTCGGCGCTGCCGGCCACCGAGATGTTCCTGCGCGACAACCGGCACGACAGCGATTTCTCCGCCTTCATGAGCATCTGGTTCTTCGAGGAGCAGAAGCACTCGCTGGTGCTGATGGAGTACCTGCGCCGCTTCCGGCCCGAGCTGGTGCCGACCGAGGCCGAACTGCACGCGGTGCGCTTCGAGTTCGATCCGGCGCCGCCGCTGGAAACGCTGATGCTGCATTTCTGCGGCGAGATCCGCCTGAACCACTGGTATCGCCGCGCGGCCGAGTGGCATACCGAGCCGGTGATCCGCCAGGTCTACGAGATCATTTCGCGCGACGAGGCCCGCCACGGCGGCGCCTACCTGCGCTACATGAAGCAGGCGCTGGCGCGCCAGGGCGATGTCGCGCGCGCCGCGTTCGCCAAGCTCGGCGTGCTGATGGCATCGGCGCGCCGCACCGAGAAGCCCCTGCATCCCACCAACCTGCACGTGAACCAGTCGCTGTTCCCGCGCGATACCGTGCAGTCTCGCCTGCCCGATCCGGCATGGCTCGAGCGCTGGCTCGACGAGCAGATCCGCTTCGACGGCGAATGGGAGAAAAAAGTGGTCGACCGGATCCTGCACAACCTGTCGATCCTGTTCGAGCGTCCGATTGCGTCGGTGCAGGAATTGAACCGCTATCGCAAGGAGGTGGTCGCGCGCCTGCCTGCTTGCGCCGCCATGCACGGCGGCGACGAGCAGGCGGAACCTGCCCGCGGCGCGACCATGCCGGCCTGAGGGCGGGCCGGGCACGCGCAGGCCCGGACGCGCGCGCGAAACCATCGCCCGTGCATCGCCCGTGGTGAACCGGTTCCGGTTGCCGCGCGGCGATTTTCGTTTACCTCCCTGGTGTGAACAATTGGATTGGCGATTAATCGGCTATTTCTTTATGGACGATTCATTGAGTTATGGGTTTATGGTTTTTTCGATGTGGCAGTATTGATTCATTGAACGATTTGCCGGATTGATGCCGTGCGGGCGGCACGAATAACCGGGTTTGTTTGTTTTTGGAAATGAAATCGTCGGGTAAATGTATGGTGTGAAAATTTAAGCGGTGACGGGTGATTCTATGACTTCTCTTGCCAGGCAAGCGATTTCATGGAGTGAAATAATATCTGGAGAGGATTGCCTGGCGGCCTTCGGCGGAAGATTCGTCAATCTTCGGATTGAATCCAATTCGATTTACGATTTCATTTTTATATATTTCAAATATATAACGTCAATTGTATTCGAGAATTTACTCGTTCGAGTTTGGAAATGCTGGTAGATTGCATTCTGGAAATGATGGCGTCATGATCCGGCGTGACAATGAGGTTTTTGAATTGACGGGCGGAGTTGGCGTATCGCACTCCGAAATAACATCCGTGTCGCATCGCCGACGGCGGAAACAATGAGGGCATGGCCCACCGCGGGCCTGGCGCCGAGGACCACATGCGGCGCATCGATGTGAGAGGTCGCAGTATGGCAAGTGCAAAACGTTTGAAGAACCTGCCGTCGCTCGATTTTCTGAGAGGTTTCGAATGCGCGGCACGTCATCTGAGCTTTACCAAGGCCGGCCAGGAATTGAACGTCACGCAGTCGGCCGTGAGCCGCCAGGTCAAGGCGCTCGAGGAGCGGCTGCGCATCGAGCTGTTCCACCGGCATATCCGCGCGCTGACGCTCACCGACGAGGGACGCGCCTTGTATGGCGCGATCTCGGGCGCGCTGTCGGATATCGAGCACGCGATCGATGCGCTTTCCGAGTGCGTCGCGCAGCGCGCCGTCTCCTTGTCCACCACGGCCTCGTTCGCGGCCTTGTGGCTGATTCCGCGCCTCAGTTCGTTTCGCGTGAAGCACCCCGATATCGACGTGCGCGTGTCCGCCACCAATGAAATCGAGGACATCAGGCGCAAACGTTTGAACTTCGCAGTCCGATATATGGCGCCCGACATGCTGGCGCCGGGCATGCGCGTGTTGTTCCGCGAGCGCGTGGTGGCGGTCTGCAGCCCGAGCCTGGCCAGCGCGCACGGCATGCCGATCCGCACGCCCGCAGATCTCGAGCGCCACGTGCTGCTGCACATGGGCGACGCGCGCGGCCAGGCGCCGTGGTATTCCTGGAGCACCTTGCAGAAGGCGCTGGGCGTGCCGCGCATGAAGCAGGCCGGCGGCCTGACCTTCAGCCAGTACGACCAGCTGGTGCAGGCGGCGGTGGATGGACATGGCATCGCCATCGGCCGTCGGCCGCTGGTGGACGGGCTGATCCGCCAGGGGCGCCTGGTCGAGCTGTTCGGCGATTGCTCGGTGCCGTCGGGCAGCTACGTGCTGCTCAACAACGACGAGATGTCGGGCAGCGCCGACGCGGCGGTGCTGGTCGACTGGCTGCTCGGCGAGGCGGGGCGGCACGGTGCGCCGCGCATCGCCAGGGCCGAACCGATCGCGATCGGCGAGGGCGCCGCGCCGCGGCTGCACAGCGTCGGTTGAGGCGCCGGCGCGCCCCCTGCCGGCCGGCGCCGGCCCCTCAGTTCGCGTTCACCAGCGACGGGTCGATATAGGTCGGCACATCCTGCGCCTGCTTGTAGACCGCGTTGCGCACGTTGAAGCGATCGGCATTGGCGGTCGAGCCGTAGATCGAATCCAGCCCCGTGCCCTTGTGGAAGGCCTGCTTCGCGGCGGCCGCGTCCAGCAGGTGGGTGCCCTTCAGGAGCGGCAGGTACTGCTCCGGCGTGAGTCCGACGCGCGCGGCCATGATCTTCACCGCATCGGCCTGGGTCTTCGGATCGGCGATATAGGCCACGCAGCGATACCAGACCCGGATCACCTTGGCCCAGTCGGCGCGGCGCGCCGCGAGGCTGGTGGGCGAGACCGACAGCGCGTCGTAGATCAGGCCCGGCGCATCGGCCGAGGTGAAGATCGGCCGCGCGCCCGGCACGCGCTTGAGCGCCTCGCCCGCGTTCGGCTGCCAGGCCGCCACCGCCGCGATATCGGGCGCCGAGCCCAGCACCTGCGGCAGCTCGTTGGTCTTGGCGTTGACCAGGGTGACGTCGCCGTCCTTCATGCCGTGCTTCTGCAGCGCGGTCTCGACCAGCAGGTGGTCCACCAGGCCCAGCTCGACGCCGATCTTCCTGCCCTTCAACTGCTCGACGCTGCGCAGCGGCGGCTTGGCGATGATCATGTCGTTGCCGGCCGAGTAATCGGTCAGCAGGATCATGGTGTTCTTCGCGCCCGAGGCGCCGGTCACCAGCGCGTCGCCGTTGGTGACCGTCACCGCGTCGAGCTTGCCGGCCGAGAAGGCGTCGAGCGAGGCCGAATAGTCGAACCACTCGAAGTCGACGTCCACTCCCGCATCCTTGAACCAGCCCTTGTCGAGCGCGACCTGGAACGCGACCCAGCCCGGCCAGTCGCTATAGCCGATCTTCAGCGGCGGCGCCGCGTGCGCGAGCGGCGCGGCGCAGAGGACGGACAGCGCGCCGGCCAGCGCGACGGCATGCAGCGCGCGGCGCGCGGGAGCGGCAAGCTGGACGAGCGGGGCGGGACGGGAGGAGCAGGCGGCCAGCAGGCGGCGCAGGGGAGAGGCAAAGCGGTTCATCGTGAACTCCGGCGTATCTGGGATGGCGTGACGTCGAACCGGCCCGCGCATCGCGCGGGCCGCTGGCGTGGCCGGATCTCCGGAATCGGTGCGGAACAAAAAAACGGCCACGGAGAGGCGCGGTAGCGATCGCTACGCTGCTCTCCCGGGCTTTTGTCCCGCCGTGTAGCACGTGTCCCGCGCATCGCGCGCCGGCCCGTGCCGGGCTGCTCTCGGACCAGGCATCGCGCTCGCGCGCGACCGGAACCCTAGCACCCCTAAGATGCGACTTCGCCGCACCTCTCGATCGCTGGTCGAGCGAAAAGCATGCCAGCGACGTGCGGCCCGATTCAGCGGGCGCCGTCCTCGCGAGCGGCGCGAGCCAGCGCGTCGCGGCGCGCGGCGCGCTGCAATTCGATGAAGCGCGCGGCAAACAACAGGGCCAGCGCGTTGCGCATGCTCAGCATGGTCTTCATTCCGGTCTCCTCGGGGATGGCGATGCGAGAGGCCGTGCAATGGCCGTGCCATCCCGCGATTCGCGGCTTGCACAGGCACGCGCAAGGCGCTTGAAAGCAGGCCGGGCGCGATGGCGCGCCGGCTCGTGCGTGCCGTCTCGAGCGGCCCTCGCGATGCGCGTCGACGGTGCGCGCCGCGCATGGCCGTGGTGCGCGGGCCCGGGTGCATGCACGATGCGAGGGCGCGGCGCCGATCGCGCCGATGCCGTCCAGGCGACGGCACGCAAGCCGCGCGAAAACCCCCGCGCGCCAGTGCCGCCGCGCTTCGCCGTTGCTCCAACCCGCCGCGCCGGCATCGCTTTTCCATCACTGGCACGCAAATCGCTTGATAGCGAACCGAGAGGTGCGAAGCGATTTGCATCATCTTCAGGATCGCTAGGGTTCCGGTCGCGCTTGAGCGCGATGCCTGGTCCGAGAGCGTTCCGGTCTTGCCGACGGCCTCGTCCGAGGTCGCGGCGAGGCTCCACGGAGGGATAAAAGCCCGGGAGGTCGCGATGACGTCATCGCCCTCTCATGCCATCCCATCCGATCCCAGGAGCCTCGATGACTTCCCAATCCCTCCCGCCGATCCCGCACGTGCTGTGGGAGACGCTGATCCCGGCCGGCACCCACTGGTCGGGCTGCCTGCGGCGCGGCCTGGCGCTGCGCATCGTCGATCTCGAAGGCGGCGCGAACCTGTCCGCCGTGTTCCATCGCCAGGAAGACCTGCTCGAACGCTACAACATGGCCGACACGCTCAAGGCGCAGCACACCGCCCATCTGACGGCCGGCCATGCGCTGCATACCGACATGGGCCGCGTGATCGCCTCGATCACGGCCGACACGCTGGGCTGGCACGATCCGCTCGGCGGGGTGGGCGACGCCGCGCTGTTCGCCGCCAAGTACGGCAGCACGCAATACCAGCAGCAGCGCAACGCGATGATCCGCAACGGCCGCGACAGCCTGGTGCTCGAACTCGCCAAGCACGGGCTCGGCCTGCGCGACCTGGCCGCCAACGTGAATTTCTTCAGCCGGCTGGCCAGCGGCGCCGACGGCGAGCTCGAGTTCGTGGCCGGTCACTCGGCGCCCGGCAGCGCCTTCGACCTGCGCTTCGAGATGAACACGCTGGCCGCCTTCTCGAGCGCCCCGCATCCGCTCGACCCGTCCTCCACCTACGCGCCCCGGCCGCTCAAGCTGATCGCCTACCGCGCCTATCCGGCCGACGGCGCGGCCGGCGCCGACGACCTCTGCCGCAACTCGCGCCCGGAGAACGGCCGCGCCTTCATCAACACCGACCGCCTGTTCGCCTGAGGAGCGCTGCCATGACGATCATCGAAAGCCGTCTCGATCCGCGCGACGCGAGCTACGACCACACGCTGCCCTCGGGCGAACCCTGGCTGCACGAACTCAAGCAGGGGCAGGTGCTGCGCATCCTCGACCTGGAAGGCAACCAGGCCGTCGACACGCTGTTCTACAGCAGCCACGATCCGGCCGAGCGCTACAGCGCGCAGGACACGATCCGCGCGCAGCGACGGATCTACCTCGGCGCCGGCAGCGTGCTGATGTCGAACCTCGGCCGCCCGCTGGCCACCATCGTGGCCGATACCTGCGGGCGCCACGACACGCTGGGCGGCGCCTGCGCGGCCGAGAGCAATACCGTGCGCTACGCGCTGGAGAAGCGCCACATGCACAACTGCCGCGACTCCTTCCTGAAGGCAATCACGCATTGCAGCTGCGGGGTCGGCACGCGCCTGTCCAAGCGCGACCTGGTGGGCAACGTCAACTTCTTCATGAACGTGCCGGTGACGCCCGAGGGCGGCCTGAGCTTCGAGGACGGCATCTCCGCGCCCGGCAAGTACGTGGAGATGCGCGCCGAGCAGGACCTCACGGTGCTGATCTCGAACTGCCCGCAGCTCAACAATCCCTGCAACGGCTACAACCCCACGCCGGTGCGGCTGACGATCTGGGAGGCGCGATGAGATTCGCCAAGGTGCTGGTCGCCAATCGCGGCGAGATCGCCTGCCGCGTGATCCGCACGCTCAGGCGGCTGGGCATCGCCTCGGTGGCGGTCTATTCCGAAGCGGACCGGCACGCGCCGCATGTCGGCCTGGCCGACCAGGCGGTCTGCATCGGCCCCGCCAGCGCCGCCGACAGCTACCTGAGGATGGAGGCGATCCTGGCCGCCGCGCGCGCGACCGGTGCGCAGGCGATCCATCCCGGCTACGGCTTCCTGTCCGAGAACCCGGCCTTCGCCGAGGCCTGCGAGGCGGCCGGGCTGCGCTTCATCGGGCCGCGCGCCGCGCAGATGCGCGCCTTCGGGCTCAAGCACAGCGCCCGCGAGATCGCGCGCGAGCAGGGCGTGCCGCTGCTGCCGGGCACCGGCTTGCTGGCCGACGCGGCGGCCGCGCTGGAAGCCGCCGGGCGGATCGGTTATCCGGTGATGCTCAAGAGCACGGCCGGCGGCGGCGGGATCGGCATGTCGCTGTGCCGCGATGCCGGGCAACTGGCCGCCGCCTTCGAGACCGTCGCGCGACTGGGCGCCGCGAACTTCGCGAACGCCGGCGTGTTCGTCGAGAAGTACGTCGAGGCCGCGCGCCATATCGAGGTGCAGATCTTCGGCGACGGGCGCGGCGAGGTGATCGCGCTCGGCGAACGCGACTGCTCGGTGCAGCGGCGCAACCAGAAGGTGATCGAGGAAACCCCGGCGCCGGGCCTCACTGACGCCGAACGCGCCGGGCTGCATGCCGGCGCGGTGCGGCTCGCGAAGGCGGTGGACTACGCCTCGGCCGGCACCGTCGAATACGTGTTCGACGCCGAGGCGCGGCGCTTCTATTTCCTGGAGGTGAATACGCGCCTGCAGGTCGAGCACTGCGTGACCGAGGAGGTGACCGGCACCGACCTGGTGGAATGGATGATCCTCGAGGCCGAGGGCGACCTGCCGCCGCTCGCCGCGCTGGCGGCCGGCGCGCCGCCGCGCGGCGTGAGCATCCAGGTGCGGCTCTACGCCGAGGATCCGAACAAGCGCTTCCAGCCCAGCGCGGGCCTGCTCACGCATGTCGAGTTCCCGGCCGGGGCGCGCGTGGAGAGCTGGGTCGAGGCCGGCACCGAGGTCAGTGCCCATTACGACCCGCTGCTGGCCAAGCTGATCGTGGCGGGCGACACGCGCGAGGCCGCGCTCGCGAAGCTGCGCGAGGCGCTGGCGAGCACCACGCTGTATGGCATCGAGACCAATCTCGACTACCTGCGCGCGATCGTCGGCTCGGACACCTTCGCGCGCGCCGCGCAGACCACCGCCTTCCTGTCGCGCTTCGTGTTCGCGCCGCATACCGTCGACGTGCTCGACGGCGGCATCCAGAGCACCGTGCAGCAGACGCCGGGCCGCACCGGCTACTGGAATATCGGCGTGCCGCCCTCGGGCCCGATGGACGACCGCTCCTTCGACCTGGCCAACCGCCTGCTCGGCAACCCCGCCGAGGCGGCCGGGCTCGAATTCACCATGGTCGGCGCGACGCTGCGCTTCAACTGCGCGGCGCTGTTCGTGCTCGGCGGCGCCGCGTTCGCGGCCACGCTCGACGGCGAGCCGGTGCCGGCCTGGCAGGTCCGGCGCGCCGCACCCGGCGCCGTGCTCAAGCTCGGCGGCGTGACGGGGCCCGGCGTGCGCGCCTGCCTGGCCGTGAAGGGCGGGCTGCAGGTGCGCGACTACCTGGGCAGCAAGGCCACCTTCACGCTGGGCCAGTTCGGCGGCCATGCGGGGCGCGCGCTGCGCAAGGGCGACGTGCTGCACCTCGATGCCGGCGCCGGGCGCGGCGAGGCCGGCGCGGTGCTGGCCGAGCGCGAGCGGCCGCAACTGACCCAGGCCTGGACGCTGGGCGTGCTCGACGGGCCGCACGGCGCGCCCGACTTCTTCACGCCCGACGATATCGCGATGCTCTACGACACGGCCTGGGTAGTGCACTACAACTCGAGCCGCACGGGCGTGCGCCTGGTCGGGCCGAAGCCGCGCTGGGCCCGCAGCGACGGCGGCGAGGCCGGCCTGCATCCCTCCAACATCCACGACAACGCCTATGCGATCGGCGCGGTCGATTTCACCGGCGACATGCCGGTGATCCTCGGCCCGGACGGCCCCAGCCTCGGCGGCTTCGTGTGCCCGGTGACGGTGGTGCGCGACGAGCTGTGGAAGCTCGGGCAGCTGCGACCCGGCGATACGGTGCGTTTCGCGCCGGCCGCGCGCGCTGCCGTTCCCGTCGCGGAAGAAACCGCTGTCGACGAGATCGATGCGCGCGCAACCAAGCCGTCTACGGCACCCGATTGCGTGCTGCTGCGCGATCCGGATGCCGGGCGCGGCATCGGCGTGGTCTACCGCCGCTCCGGCGACAGCAACGTGCTGATCGAATACGGCCCACCCGTGCTCGACCTCGAGCTGCGTTTTCGCGTGCATGCGCTGATGGGATGGCTGGAGGCGCATCCGCTGCCCGGCATCGTCGATCTCACGCCGGGGATCCGCTCGCTGCAGGTCCATGTCGATCCCGATCGGCTGCCGATCGCGCGGCTGCTCGACCACCTGCGCCGCGCCGAGCACGAGCTGCCCGACGATGCCGAGGCGCGCGTGCCGAACCGCATCGTGCACCTGCCGCTGTCCTGGGACGATCCCTCGACGCGCATCGCGATCGAGCGCTACATGCAGTCGGTGCGCCCCGACGCGCCCTGGTGCCCCAGCAATATCGAATTCATCCGCCGCATCAACGGGCTCGATTCGATCGAGGACGTCAAGCGCATCGTGTTCGACGCGCGCTATCTCGTGATGGGGCTCGGCGACGTCTACCTCGGCGCGCCGGTGGCCACGCCGCTCGATCCGCGCCACCGTCTGGTGACCACCAAGTACAACCCGGCGCGCACCTGGACGCCGGAAAACGCGGTCGGCATCGGCGGGGCCTATCTGTGCGTCTACGGCATGGAAGGGCCGGGCGGCTACCAGTTCGTCGGTCGCACCGTGCAGATGTGGAACCGCTATCGCAGCACGCGCGAGTTCGAGCCCGGCAAGCCCTGGCTGCTGCGCTTCTTCGACGAGATCCGCTTTTACGAGGTCAGCGAGGCCGAGCTGGCCGCCTTGCGCGAGGACTTCACGGCGGGCCGCGCGAGCCTGCGCATCGAGCCGTCGAGCTTCGATCTCGGCGAATACCGGCGCTTCCTGCGCGACCAGGCCGATTCGATCGCCGCCTTCAAGACGCGCCAGCAGGCCGCCTTCGATGCCGAGCGCGAGCGCTGGCGGCTGACGGGCCAGGCCGATTACGTCGACGAGACCTCGGCCGGCGGCTCGGAAGGAAGCGCGAACCCGGCGGCGGCCGACGCGCTGGACCCGGCGCGCCGCGCGGTGACGGCCGACGTCTCGGGCTCGGTCTGGAAGCTGCTGGTGGAGGTGGGCGCGACGGTGGCCGAGGGCGAGCCGATCGCGATCCTCGAATCGATGAAGATGGAGGTGACGGTGCAGGCCGCCGAGGCGGGCGTGATCGACGCGATCGATTGCGCGGTGGGCGCGCCGGTGGCGGCGGGGCAGCGCCTGATGGTGATCCGCACCGGCGAGGCGGTGAGCGCCTGAAGGCGCTGGCCGCCGTGCCCGAATCCGCTGCCCGATCAACGTACCGCGCCGCCCGGGAAGGCGGCGCGGTCAACCTGGAGAACGGAATGAACACCGTCCCCCGACGTACCGACCGCAGCAATCGCGCCCCTCGCACCGACTGGCTCTCGGTGCGTCGCGAGCTGTCCCCCCGCGCCCGCTGGACGCTGGGCCTGGGCTCCTTCCTGCTGCCGCTGCTGGTGTGGTGCGTGATCAGCTACCTGCCCTTCGTCTGGCATCCGCAGATGCTGATCACCAACCCCGGCAGCGTCGATTATTTCCAGCCCGGCATGCGCGTCGATCGCGCCGTGTTCGACGACGAACTCGCCCACGCGCGCGAGGCCCATGCCGCGCTGCCGGCCGGCACCCGCGCGAACCCGGTCTACCTGCCGGCGCCGCACGAGGTGCTGCGCGCCTTCTACACGGCCTTCACCACGCCGCCGGCCTCGCGCGAGGGCGTGTGGCTGCACCAGAGCCTCTGGCACAGCATCCAGGTGATCTTCTGGGGCTTCGTGATCTCCTCGGCGCTGGGCGTGCCGATCGGCATCCTGTGCGGCGTGTTCGGCGCGGTGGCGCGCCTGAACGAGCCCTTCCTCGAGTTCTTCCGCTACCTGCCCGCGCCGGCCTTCGGCGCGCTGATGGTGGCCGTGCTCGGCATCTACGACGCGCCGAAGATCGCCATCATCGTGATCGGCACCTTCTTCCAGCAGGTGCTGATCGTGGCCAACACCACGCGCAAGCTCGACTACGCGCTGTTCGAGGCGGCCATGACGCTGGGCGCGAAGAAGCCGGGGCTGGTCGCGCACGTGGCGATCCCCGGCATCCTGCCCGACCTCTATCGCGACCAGCGCATCCTGCTGGGCTGGGCCTGGACCTACCTGATCGTCGCGGAGCTGGTGGGCACCAGCTCGGGCATCACCTGGTACATCAGCCAGCAGGCGCGCTACCAGCATTTCGACAACGTCTACGCGGCGATCCTGATGATCGGGATCATCGGCCTGGGCACCGACATCGTGCTCGGGCTGCTGGGCCGCAAGCTGTTTCCGTGGGACCGCGCGCAGCGCGCCTGAGGCGAGCGCGTGCCTTGCCGATGAACCCGATCGACCGACCGACCCTGCCAGATGCCGAGGCGACCATGCAGAACCCCCAAGCCGTTCCGTCCTACCTGATCCAGTCCGATGCCGTGCGCGAGCGTTTCGACAAGCTCAAGGCGCGCGAGGTGATCCTCGAGGTCAAGGACCTCGGCAAGCGCTACCGCAGCCCGCAGGGCGAATGCGTTGCGCTCGACGGCATCCGCTTTCGCACGCACCGGCGCGAGTTCGTCTGCGTGATCGGGCCGTCGGGCTGCGGCAAGTCCACCCTGATCCGGATCCTGGCCGGGCTCGACACCCAGACCAGCGGCGAGGTGCTGCTCGACGGCAAGCCGGTGCACGGCCCCGGCGCGGATCGCGGCATGGTGTTCCAGGGCTATACGCTGTTTCCCTGGCTGAGCGTGAAGCGCAACGTGATGTTCGGACTGCGCATGAACGGCAGCAGCCGCGGCGAGGCCGAGCGCGAGGCGCTGCAATGGCTCGACCTGGTGGGACTGACCAAGTTCGCGGAGGTTTATCCGCACCAGCTCTCGGGCGGCATGAAGCAGCGCGTGGCGATCGCGCGGGCGCTGGCGAACCGGCCGCGCATCCTGCTGATGGACGAGCCCTTCGGCGCGCTGGATGCGCAGACGCGCGCGAAGATGCAGTCGCACCTGCTCGACATCTGGCGCAACATCGACATCACGATCCTGTTCATCACCCACGATCTGGACGAGGCGATCCTGCTGGCGGACCGGATCCTGGTGCTCAAGGCGAATCCGGGCGCGGTGCAGGAGCTGATCGAGGTGCCGGTGCCGCGCCCGCGCGGCGCGGGGCAGATGAATACGCCGGAGTTCCTCGCCACCAAGGCGCGGCTCGAGGCGCTGATCCATCCGCCCGAGCCGGCCGGCGAGGCGGCGGCCGAGGACGAGGTCCGGCCGCATCTGATCCGGCTGACCGACGTGGCCGATAACGTCGAATGAGCGTGGAATGAGCATCGAACGAGCGGTTCGAGCGCTGCTGTCGTCCCGGCAAGCCGCCGGGACGCATATCACTCGGGCGTGAGCGGTTCCGGATCCGCGAAGGATTTGCCGCGGGTTTCCGGCAGCAGCAGGGCGGAGACGATCACCAGCAAATACGCGCTTCCGGCCACCAGCCCGATGGCGTTGACGAGGGAAAGATGCCTCGACAGCATTCCCACCGCGACGGGAAACAGCGAACCCGTGCCGCGACCGAAGTTATAGCAGAAGCCCTGTCCGGAACCACGAATGGCTCCCGGGTAGAGTTCCGAAAGGTATGCGCCGATGCCTGCGAAGATCCCCTGCATGGCGATGCCCAGCGGGAAACCGAGCAAGAGCATCATGGTGTTGGTCACGGGCAGCATCGTGTATGTCATCGCCAGGGCGAACGAACCCAGCGCGAACGCGATGAACGAGGCGCGCCGCCCGATCCGGTCGGACAGCGAGGCACCGACAAGATAGCCGACGAACGAGCCCACGATCAGCACGATCAGGTAGCCCCCGGTATTGAAGACAGAGAGCTGCCGAAAGGTCTTCAGGTACGTCGGCAACCACATGGTGATCGCGAAATAGCCCCCCAGCATGCCGCTGCACAGCAGGCTGCCTAGAATCGTCCTGGGCAACTGCGCGCGACTGAAGATCCGCGCGAAATGCATGCCCGGCGGCGTCTTGCGCCGCGTCTCCAGGTAGATGTCGGGCTCGGCGACATGGCGGCGAATATAGACGATCCATAGCGCGGGAATGATGCCGACGCCGAAGCATGCGCGCCATGCCAGCGATTCCGGCAGCAGCGTAAACGATGCCCAATACACCACGGCGGCGGCGGCCCAGCCGAGCGACCAGCTGCTCTGCACCGTACCGACCGCGCGCGCCCGAAGCTCGGGAATTCGGATGGTTTCCGCCATCATGATCGTCACGACCGACCATTCCCCGCCGAAACCCAAGCCTTGTAGCGTGCGCGTGGCGAGAAGCTGCCAGAACGACTGCGCGAATCCGGAAAGACAGGTGAATACCGCGAACGTGGCGATGGTCCATTGCAGGATGAACACGCGACCGTAGCGGTCGGCGAGTATGCCAGCCAACCAGCCGCCCAGCGCGGAGGAGACGAGGGAGCCGGTCGCGATCATCCCGGCCTCGCCTTGCGACATGCCCAAGCTTGAAATCAATGTTGGAATCAGGAACGGGTAGATCATGAAGTCGAATGCGTCGACCGCATAGCCGCCGAATCCGGCATACAGCGCGCGTCGTTCCCTTAACGACAACATTTGCAACCATGCGAATGCTTTCATGACTTCTGTCCAGGTTGGTCGCGCCAATGCAACTGCGCTTGCCTCGTCGCCTGGCGCAACCCAGAACTCGAGGCAAGGCGTCTTGGGGAGGGCGTCAACTGCTCGATGAGGATCCGGACTCGGGGAAATCGATCTGACACTGCAGTATCTGATGCCTGATCCAGGCGACGAAAGCCTGGGCCGCGGCCGGGAACGGATGTGCCTTGGGACGCACCAGGAAATAGGCATGGGCCGTTGGCATGGCCGGTCCCTGCAAACGTACCAGCCGTCCTTCCCGAATCGCGTCCATGGCCAGCCATCTCCTGCCAAGCGCTACGCCCTTGCGCTCCTCGGCCGCCCGGAGCAGCTGCGAGGCGTCCTGATAGGTTGGACCTCGCGCGCTCACCGGCGTCTTGATGCCGGCACGTTTGAACCATCGCTCCCACTCGTCGTAGGGATTCAGAAGCGGATAGCGGAGCATGTCGCGGACGGAGCCGGGCAAGCTAGCGAAGCCCTCGATGCCGTCTGGCGCGGCGACGGGAAACAGCTCCTCGGTCGTCAGACGCTCCGCTTCCAGGCCGCTCCAGCTTCCCTGTCCCATCCTGATGCCGAGCGGGATATGCTTGGCCGACAGATCGAGCGTCGCCACGGTCGGGACCAATTCCACGGTGACTTCGGGATGACGCTCGTGAAAATCCGCCAGCCTTGGCAATAGCCAGCGCGTCGCGAACGACGGCACGACGGTTACCGGCAGGCGGTCTGCCGGATGCCGTGACTCCTGTTGCAACTCGCCGACCGTTTCGCTGATCCGCTCGAGCGCCTCGGACATCGCAATCAGCAGGCGCCGCCCATGACTGGTCAATACGACACGTCGCCCTATACGGGCAAAGAGTTCCACCCCCAACTCGGTTTCGAGCGCCTTGATCTGCTTGCCGACGGCGCCGTGCGTCAGAAACAACGCATCGGCGGCCTCGCGAAAGCTCTGATGCCTGGCAGCTGTTTCGAATACCTGAAGATTTCGCAAGGAAGGCAGTCTCATATCGGTCGAATCACCCGTGGTGGTCGATGGATTGACAATTCTGATGCGATAGCGACAAGGCTGTTTTTGGTCTGGCCGGCATGGATTAAAGCTTGCTGTTTCAGCGGTGATCTCATTGTCGACGAATCGACATGGATACTTAAACGCGCCACCAAGGTAGCGTATTTTTCGCTTTCCCGCCAGCATCAACGCCATTAGCATGAATTTGTGCGCGAATCAGCAGCGCTGAAAGAGAAATGCAATCTATCTCGCATATTTGAATATGCGGATTCCATAATGGCCGCATGACGAGGCGATTCGATCATGGCATTCACATCACTTCCAGGTATCCCCTGAGCCAAACCCTCGAATACGAACCGCCGACATATCGGATTTGCGCCCTTGTTTTCTGATTCGCCGTGTCCGGGGTGACTCGACATCGGCATGCAAGGCACTGACGCGGTCCACTCGTCGGCTGGCAGCTCGCCGTGCGTCCGGTCGCGCTGAACCGGCTGACATCGCGCAATCCATTCTGATCGGACGAGGTCGACCTGCGATGTCGCCTTCAAAACCGAGGCACTCAAATGAGCGAAGTCTTGAAAACGATCCATCTTTCGAATCCCCAGTCCGATGAATTGAAGTCGTTGGTTCTCAAGGTGCGCCGGGACTGTCCGGGACAAATACAAAGCCGCTATTTGGCGCGGTTGGCGGTATACGAAAATGAGTTCCCGGTTCGATTGGGCGATATTTTCTGGGATACGCCGCGGCCGCTGCTGATCACGAACCTTCCCGCCTTCTCCGACGTCGAGGATTCAAAAATCCTGGTTCTTGCGATTGGGGAGGCAATCGGGAAATGCGCCGGATATTCCGAGTACAACCAGAGTTACATCACGGACATCCGTCCGACCTCGCTATCGCACGAGTCCAGCAGTGGGCTGGAGTTGCTGACGATGCACAACGACCTCACCTTTGCGTCCGACCGTTGCCGGCCGGTGGCGCTGGCACTGGTCGCTCACACCGCCGAGGGCAAGGTTCCCAAAACCCTGCTGGCCGAGGCCACGGAAATCGCGGCTTCGCTGACGGAGCGGGAATTGGGCTTACTGCATCGCGACATCTATGAAATACGAGCCGGCGGCAAATTGCGGTGGCCCTGCGAGCAAATCAGACGGATCAGCATCCTTGACCGTGATCCGGCGGACCGACTGCGGATTCGCATGAGCTTCGACAATATTCGCCCGATTGCAGGGCTCGACGAAGACACCTCTCGCGAAGCAGAGGCCGCATTGAAGCGAGTCACGGAGCTTGCGCTGGTCGCGGGGCGAAAAAACGGCCATGTCATCCGCAAGGGCGAGGCGCTCCTGATCCCCAATGACTATGCCCTGCACGGCCGTGATCTCTTCGAAGACCAAGACTTCGATCGGCTCCTGTTCCGCTCGTACGTCATCACTCGGGACATGGCGAGACATCAGCACGGCAACACCATGATTTCGCTTCGGCTGTGACGGGGCGTCCGTGGCGGCCTCTCGCGGCCGACCCACGACGCGAGGCCGGGATCCAGGGGCATGGCGCGACTTCCTTTTCTCATCCGTTTTTCAACTGCAGAGCAAGGACGGCAATCAGCATGGACAAGATCGTTATCGTTGGCGGCGGGCATGTGGGTTTGACTCTGGCCGTGGATCTCCATCGGCGCCGCGCCGAAACGCAGTTCACCCCGCACCTCGTGTTACTGCGTGGAAGCAATCATCCGTTTTTCCACCGGAACGACTCGCACCGGATTCGCCTCGAAAACATCATATCCGGCGAACGGGAGTCCAGCGATTTTCCCGCCGAGCAGGTTCATGCGAGCGACGACCACGCTGCCGCGCTGCTGGATGGTGCCGCATTGGTGATCGTTACGGTGCCCGACATCCTGCCGCTGCGAGAACAGGTGTTCGAGTGGCTGGGTCGCAACGCCGGCGGCCTGCCCCTCAATCTCGTGTTCGTGCGGGGCGGGCAAGGCGGACTGATTTCGCTGCTGTCCCGCCATCGGTCGGACCGGAATCTGCGTCACGCCTCGATGGTGCTGGTCGAGGATAGTTTCTACGGGACGCGTTACATCCTGGACAAGATCGAATTCAAGAGAAAGAAGAAAACCAACGTCGCCCTGGCGGGCAATCGTTCCGAGGAGGCGCTGGCCCTGCTCAGACGAGCGTTCACCGGGCCGACGGTCGGAGCGGATTGGCACCGCTTCGACGTGGTTCGCGCTCTCGATCTGCAGTTCGATCCATTGGGGTACATCATTCATCTCGGTGTCGCGCTGGACGATCGCAACCTGGAAAAGACCGAACAGGGGCTGCAGTACCTGCACTACGGCGAAGGCGTGCACGCCGGCAACGCGCAAAGGCTGGGCGAACTCGACCAGGAGAGGGTGGCATTGGCGGGCCAGTATGGCGCCAGGACCCGGCTGTTCACCTCGATGCTCGAGGAGCAATACGGCCTGAAGGCACGACAGAGTTTCCTCGAAACGATGCAGGATACCAAGTCGATCTATCGTTCCCGGTCGGCGGAATCGATCGTCGATCTCAAGGAGGGGCGCGTGTTGCAGGAAGATATCCCGGCACTGCTCACGATCGAATGGCTGGCGAGCAAAGCCGATATCGACTTGCCGGCGACGCGCAGACATGCGGCGGACATCGTCCGGAAAGTGCGGGCCTTGAACCTGGACATCGAGTCCTTCAGCGGCTACAGACACCAGCTCGACAGGCTCGACTTCTCCAAACGCGAGCTTGTCGAGCTGTTGACGGCCTGAGCGGATATTCAACTGGAGGCGCGCATGTCACTGGAAAATGCCTATCTCGGGGATCGAGCCGAATCCCATGAACCTGCCCCTGAAGCCGATGGCGCCTTTTTCAGGCAGCATGGGTTCTGTGCGATCAGGAACCTGATTTCAAGCGAGATGATCGAGCACCTGAAGCGCGTGATTGCGGGCACGGCAAACGGCACCACTTTCGATACGATCAAGAAGAACACCTACAATACCGCTATCGACGACCCCGCCATCAACGGCTTGCTCGGTCAGCGCGCCTTTGCCGCCCTGATCGGATCGCTCGGGTATCGCGACAGCGTGTTTACCGACGGCGTCATCTTCGAGACGGATGCGGAGCTGGGGGGCTTCGACTGGCACCTCGACATCACCAGTTTCAAATATATCTTTCCGAGGGATCGAGCCTTCTCCATCTGGATCACCCTGGATCCGATCGATCCTGACGTCCAGGATGGCGGACTGACGCTGCTGTCCACGTCGTCGTTTTCCGGCAGCGAGTTCTTCAATCTCCAGGCCACCGTCACCCGCTCGTTGGTCGAGGGGCGCTACAAGATTCCCGCCTTGTACAAAACGCTGCTCGGCCCCAAGTACCGGAATGACGAGCAAAAGAAATTCAAGAAGCTCTTTCCGTATATACAGAGCAAGTTCCCGCATTTGTTCAGCGATTCCATCTATATCTCGGGATTCGCGAGAAACCTGTTCGACAGCGAAGGCCTATCCTTCTCGCTCGCGCCTGGCGATGCCATCCTCTTCGACAAAAATGTGTTCCACCGCAGCAATGCATTGCTGCCGGGGTCGATGGCGACCCGCCGGGCATTTGTGTTGCGCTTCATTGAGGCGGATGCGCGATTCGCTGCAACCAACGCCTCCAAGGCCGGTGGCGACGACGCGCGTCTGGTGGAGCGGATGACGCGAGGGCTCAGCGAAGGCGAGCGTTTCGATCTGACCGGTGCGACCGTCATCAACGTACCTGAACCAGCGGAGAAAACAGCATGAGCGGTGAGGCAATCATCAAAAGGCGCGGCCAGCGATATGTCGATGTTGCGAGCGGCAAGACCATCGATGCCGACTACCCTGATGACGAAGACGCGCGGCGTGGATGTCTGGCGCAGAAATACGGGCTGGTTCGAAACGAGTCGTTCGAGATCGAGGTCGATGTCGTGAACGACGCGATTCAGAGTACCGAGGATGCCTATCTGCGTTTGCATCTGCTGTCGGCCGGTGTGATGAAGCCCAACAGCATGCGGCTCGACGGTCTCTTCGAAAAGCTACCCATCGTGGCATGGACCACGTCGGGGCCGGTGTTCCCGCAGTGGGTCGCTAAACTGCGCAGCCTGGTGGCGGCCGAATACCATTACCTGATCGTGTTGTCGGTGGACAAGTTCCCTCGCATGGTGGACTACGTCATCCCGATGGGGGTGCGCATCGGCGACGCCGATCGCGTTCGCCTCGGCGCGCATCTGGCCGAAGGCACCACCGTGATGCACGAGGGTTTCGTCAATTTCAATGCCGGCACGCTCGGCAAATCGATGATCGAGGGACGGGTGACGCCGGGCGTGACGGTCGGCGAGGGCAGCGATGTGGGCGCGGGCTCGTCGATCATGGGCACCCTTTCCGGCGGCGGGAAGCGAACCAATGCCATCGGCCGCGGCTCGCTGCTGGGCGCGAACGCCGGTATCGGCATCTCCCTGGGAGATAACTGCATCGTGGAGGCCGGACTGTACGTCACGGCCGGCACGAAGGTGCGGCTGCCTGACGGCACGGTTGACTATGCGCGCAATCTGTCCGGCCGCGATGCCTTGCTGTTCAGGCGCAACAGCCAGACCGGCGTGGTGGAGGCGCTTCCGACCGGCAAGGGCGGATGGGGAGGGATCAATGATGTCCTCCATACCAACGACGAATGAATCGTCGCCGGCACCGGTCTGTCCGCCGCGCCTGGCATTGATCACTGGCGCGAGCGGCGGGGTGGGGCGTAGCTGCGCCAAGGCGCTCGCCGATATCGGTTATACGACGATCGTGGTGGGTCGCGACCCGGACAGGCTTGCCGCGCTTGTCGGCGAGATCGAGGCCACGCCGCGCGCCATGCCCTGCATCGCGCTGGCGGCCGACCTGAAGGACCGCGAGGCGATTCGAGGCCTGCTGGCTCGAATCACGACCGTGGGGGTGCCGGAAGTCTTCATCTCCGCCGCGGGCATGACCAGTACCAGCACCGATCGCTTCACCGATGCGGAACTGGACGAGGCGATGGCATTGAACGCATTGGCGCCGATCCAGCTGGCGCGCGGCATCATCGCCCTGATGGAAAGCGCGAACCGAGGCTACATCATCAATATTGCCTCGCGAGCCGGCCTGGTGGGCTTCTCGGACAAAGGCATCTATGGTGCGTCGAAAGCGGCGGCCATCCGATTTTTCGATGCGGTCTACGCCAGGTATCTCGATTCGGGCCTGCGCGTGACGTCCATTTGCCCTGGCTGGATCAACACGCCGATGGCGACGGCGGGCGGTTGCGAAAAAAAGCCGGAAGACTTGCTGCAGCCGCAGGACATATCGTCTCTGATTGCCTGGCTCGTGTCATCGAACCCGCGGGTGAGAATACGTGAATTGACCATCGAGGCGGGCGGCAGCGCGACGTTCCAGTAGTTCGGTATTCTCGACAAAGATGCAAGCTTGGCGGCTGGCCGTGTTCGTGCCATACGCTCGCCGCGCTCAACCCGGAGATCTCGAAGAAAATGGCCCATTGCCTCGTCATCGACTCCAACTTCGCCGGCATCCGCTTGCTCGGTCGATTATTGAAACGCGGCCACCGCATCACTTTCCTGCGCTCCGACGATGATTTCTTTCACACCGATGCGCAGGCGCGGGACATCCTGGCCGCGCTCGACAGGATTGCGGATACGGGCGGCAGCCACGATCCGAGGGAGATTGCGCGAATCGTCGAGTGCATCCATGAGCGGGATCCGGTGGAGGCGATCTTCTGTGTCTTCGAAAGATCGATCGAGGCCGCCGCCCTTGCCGCTGCTTCGATCGGCGTGCCGTTCGCGCCGATCGAAGCGGTGCATGTCGCGCGTCACAAGAACGAGACACGCGCGGCCTTGGAGCGGGCCGGCCTGGCGACGGCACGTTGCCGGGGGGTGGGGAGTCTCGAGGCGATGCTGGAGCAGGCCGCGACCACGCCACGCCCGTTCGTCATCAAGCCGATCAGCGGCGTGTTCAGCAGCCTGGTTCGCGTCGTCGATTCGCAAGACGATCTCGCGTCGATCGCGGACGACATGAGGAGTGAATGGCTGGGCTTGCCGGCATCGCTGCGTGGATACATCGAGCGCGGCTTCATGATCGAGGACTACCTGTCAGGGACGCTGGTTTCCGTGGAAATCGGACGTCGGCGGGACGAATACTACGAATTCATGATCTCGGGCCGGATTCAGGCGGCCGACAACGAAGCCATCGAGTTGGGCAGTTTCCTTCCCGCTGGTGTATCGGCGCTCGAACGACAGTCCTGCTTCGCCTATGCTCGGCGCGTACTCGAGGCCATCGGCCTTGATCTCGGGATCTTTCATCTGGAGATGATGGTCACGCCCGCCGGTCCCGTCCTGGTCGAGGCGAACGCGCGTCTGATGGGCGGCATGCTGCCGTTTCTCTACGATTCCCTGAGCGGTACATTCATTCACGACATGCTGATCGACCTGGTGCTCGGCAACCCCGTCGCCGTGCCGGAAATCGATCCGGCGCGCTCCGTCAGTTCGTTCGCGCTGAAGACGATCGAAGGCGGCGTCGTGTCGCCCGATTTCAGCACCGCGTTGCCGGCCCCGCTGAGCGACGCGCTGGCGCGTTGCGATTGCTATGTCGTGCCGGGGCAGGCCATTGCCGCACCAATGGTGCTCGCGCGCTTGCAGGCAGCGGCGGACGATGGCCGTCGCGCGGAAGCGATCGTCGTGGAGATGTCCCGCCATTTCGCCGGATCGATCGGCATCGAGACGCTGGACGCCGCTCCCGTGACCCGATCGGCCCCCGGTACCTGACCACACCGGCGACGGTGCAGCAAGACGAGCCCAGCCGTCTTCCTTGAGGTGAGCGGCGGGGCCGACCAATGTGTCAAGCGATTCGCGCCGGAATTCGATGGACCGGATCGCCCTGCATGGCATACCGGCTCGCGCCACGTTTCGGACTTTCATCGAATGCAATGAACAGACTCGTCAATGTCTATCTGGCATCGGCCGTCGGCATGCTCGCACAGGCCATTGTGTTGTTGGCGCTGTCGCCCGCGCTTTTCATCAAGTATCGGTCTGCAACGCTTGCGTCGGTCGCCTTCGCGACCGTCTGGCTTCCAGCCTTGCTGACGATTCCGTGTTCACGGTGGATCCTGTCGAGATTCGCACTTCGACAGCTATATGTCTTTTGCGAGTTGGCAGCGGCCGGCGTCCTGGGGATCGCTGCGGCGTTATTCGATTCCCATACCGCGCTTTCGCTGAGCCTGTTGTTCGTGCGTGGTTTTTTCGGAGCGCTTTCGAACACCGCGGCGACGCTGTATATCAAGTGCGTGGCCGAGCCCGGCGCGGTGCGCAGGGAAATCAGTGCGGTCGAGGCAAGCAGGCTGGCCGGTTCGATGGTTTCCGCCGTGCTCGGCTTGCTGATCTTGGATCGCATCGATTTCCCTGTCATCAGCTTGTTGGCGGCGTGCACATCCGCGACTGGCGCCTGCCTTGCCCTGACTTGGCGGCCCGGCGTCAGGGTGGAGGGATTTCAATCGCCGTCGTCAGGCGGGAGGGGCAGCAACGGGTACCGGTTGCTCGCGCCGAGCCTGCCCTTGTTGTTTCTCCTGCTGAGCACCGCGCCCCTGCAGGCCTATCATCACGCGGCCCGCACGCCGCTCGCTGTCGACTACCTCCATCTCGGTGTCAACGGCGTTGCGATCGTGGTGCTGGTGAATACCGTTTCCGTGACGGTGGGGGCATGGTTCACCTCATTCGCGATGCCGGTTCTGAAGAAATACGACCAACGTGCCTACGTGACGCTCGACGTCATTTCTGCGGCCCTGATGATGGCGACGCCGCTCGTGCGTGATCCCGCGGCATGCCTTCTGATCTACGGCGCCTATCTGTTCGTGTTTCAGGTCTGCTACACGGCGGTCAGCAGCCTGATGATCGCCGATGCCCATGCCTCGGCGGCCAGCACGCTTGTTCCGGTGAGGACCGGCAGCATGCAGGCGGCCCTCCTGCTGTGCGTGCCGGTACTCGGCTTCGTCGCGGAGCGAGGCGGATTGGAGTCCGCCTCGGCTGTGGCCGCTCTGGCTTCGGTCGGTCTCGCCGCCGCGGTCGTGCTGGTCCGCCCCAAGTCGCCGTCGGATCAGGCTGCCTTGTGTCGCCAACGCAAGTGATCGGCGCGTCGCGGGCCGCTGCCTGCGCCACCCGTGACGGGCAACCGATCTCTCTCCATGCCCCAGCCTTGGCAAGGCGATGTCCGCGGTTTCATGTCCGAGCGGCGATCGACGCTCAGCGCGCTGGCTGCGCCACCGCCACCGCCTTGGTGTAGTCGGCGGCCGGGCCCGAGGGCGGCGCCAGCGACGCATCGCTGGCCCAGTCGGTCGGCGTCGACGACAGCGTGTAGCGCAGCGTGCCGCCGTCGGCGATCGCCGCGATCGGCAGCCACGAGCCCTGGTAGGTCTTGCCGTTCAGCTCCACCGACTTGATGTAGGGCTTGTTGTTGACCAGCGCCTCGTCGTCGGCCTCGATGCGCAGCTTCTTGCGGCCGTCGTCGAGCCAGACCGTCATGCCCTTGAACTGCGGCGTGGACATCGCCAGCCCCGGCGCCGACGGCACCACCGGGTAGAGGCCCAGGCTCGCCCACAGATAGAAGCCCGAGGTCGCGCCGAGGTCGTCGTTGCCGGGCAGCCCGCCGGGCGTGTTGAAGAAGGTCTTGTTCATCACCAGCGGGATCACGAACTGCGTGAGCTGCGGCTTGCCGGTCCAGTTGTAGGCCCAGGGCGTCTGCAGCGAGGGCTCGTTGCCGATGTAGAGCGTGGTGCCGTCCTGGCCGCTGTTGAGCGTGGCGGCGCTCGGCAGCGGGCCGTTGAACGGGTCGCTCAGGCTCAGGCCGAACAAGGTGTTCAGGCGGTCGATGGCGGCCTGCTTGCCGCCCAGGCGATTGATCAGCTCCGTGTAGTCGTGGCCGATGGTCCAGGTGTAGTTGGGTTCGGTCGATTCGTGGAAGCCGCCGTTATCCAGGCCGCTGTAGACCCAGTTGCCGCTGGCGTCCTTCGGCACCAGTCCCCTGGTTTCGCCGCCGTTGTAGTTCTGGCTCGGCGGGATGCTGGCATTGAAGATGTTGGTCCAGTTGCGCGCGCGGCCATGCAGGGTGGTCACGCTGCTGGCGTCCTCGGCGCGGCCCAGCGCGGCCAGGAAGTTGGCGACCGATTCGTCGGTGGCGGTCAGCTCCAGCGTCATCGAGCCGGCGTGATGGCTGGCCGCCGCGTTGGTCGAGACGTAGCCGTTCTTCTGGTAGAAGCTGCCGATGCTGCTCACGCCCACCGTGTCGTCCACCGCCGCCATGTTGTTGCAGGCGCCCTCGACGAAGGCGCTGCCGGGCCCGCCGGTGCCGAAGGCCGATTGCAGCATGTAGCCGCGCGCCGTGCCGATATCGAAACCGCGCGCGCCGAAGGCGTAGGCGGCCGCGATCACGTTGGGCGCGTGGTCGCCTTCCATCGGCTTGGTGTCGTCCGAGCCGTCCACCCAGTGCGGGAAGGCCCCGCATTGCTTCGCGTCGGCCACCAGCGACTGCATCATGTCGCTGGTTTCAGCGGGGAACAGCAGCGCCTGCAACTGCGTTTCCGAGCGATAGGTGTCCCACAGCGAGAAGCCCGAATAATGCGTGCGATAGGCGTTCGGATTGCCCGGCACCGGATATTGCGCGACGTTGGCCACGTCGCGCGCCGGCGCCGTGTTGCCCGGCGCGTTGAGATTGGCCTGGCGCATGCTGCGGTATTCGCCGTTCACGTCGCTGTAGACGGTCGGCCCGGCCATGGTGTGATAGAGCGCCGTGTAGAACTGCGTGACGTAGTTGCGCGCCGCGCTCGCCTTGCTGCCCAGCGCATCGATCGCGCCGCCTTGCGCGAGATCGAGCTGGATGGTGTTGAGCCGGTGGTTCCAGACGGCATCCTGGTCGGACCTGACCGTGTCGAAGGACCAGCCCGGGTTTTCCGTCTGCAGGTTCAGCTTGGCGTTCGCGACGCTGACCGAGGAGATGCCGATCTTCACCTGCACCACCGTCGCGCTGCCCGGCTTCGCCGCGAAGCCGGCGGTGGTCACGCCGTTGGCGGTGGTGGTGGTCCTGGCGTCGAGCGGCGCATCGAAGGCCATGTAGAAATACACGGGCTTGTACCAGGTGCCGCCGCAGAACGCGCCCACCACGGTCTGGCCCGAGACGGTATTGGCCTGCGTGTCCGCCGCGATGCTGACGAGCGAGGTCGAGACGCCGGACTTCATGCCGTTGCTGAGCCGTGCGTTGACCACCAGCTTGGGCGTGGTGCCGGCCGGGAAGGTGAGGCGCGCCATGCCGGTGCGCGTGGTGGCGGTGAATTCGTTGACGATGCCGTTGCCGGTCTTGACGCGGTAGTAGCCGGGCGAGGCGCTTTCGTCGCTGTGCGAGAAGTTCAGCGTGCCGCCGCCCGGGATCATCGCCACCGCGCCCTGGCCGCGACAGCCGGGGCCGTTCAGGTGCGTGAGGCTGAAGAAGTTGATGGTCTTGTCCTGGTAGTAGTAGCCGCCCGAGCCGTTGCCCCAGGGTTGTCCGCTGCCCGGCGTGTCGGGGCCGAAGCTGACCATGCCGAACGGTGTCTGCGCGGCCGGGTTCAGGTTGCCGGGATAGAGGCCGCCAGCATCGGGCGCGCCGGTGCCGATGAAGACGTTGACGAATTTCGTCAGGCCCGAGATGTCGGTGCGCGCGACCTGCTGCGCGCCGTTGCCGGCCGGCGTGGTGGCGCCGGCTTCGCCGGACGGGCCGCCGATGCTGGTCGGCCGGCTCTGGCTGGCCACCGAGGCGGGTGAGGAATCGAGGTCGCCGTTGCAGCCGGCGAGCAGGGCGATGCCTATCGCCGCCGCGAGTGTCAGGGTCTTGCGCATGCTTTGCCTCCAGGTGTTATCGATTCTTGTGCGTGTCGAGGCGCGATGCGACGCGTGACGCTCGCGCTCTTTGGAATCACGTGGAGTGTGCCTCGGGAGCGGCTTTAGCGGCTAATTGGAAAATTCCCTGATTTTTTCGAAATTTAGGTAAACAAAACGGCTGTTTATAAAATCTCGATCGATGCGGTGGATAAGCTGTAATTCTGACCCGCGATTGAATTGGAAATGGAAATAATTTCGCTGCCGCTTGCTGGGAAAGGCTTCCTGCAGTCGACCCCGTCGCGATCATGATGCGATGCAATATCCCGGTTTTCGGAATCGACGGGAAATGCCGCTTCGTGCCGGTCGAAATTAATTTCCGGAAATACGGTGGAAATTGCCTGGGGAAATTGAATCGTAAATGGAAAGGGGCGGCATTGAACGATGCCGCATTGATGAGCGAGGGGAGTCAGTGGCCGGGCCCGGGCGGGCCCGGCGCGATCAGAACGACACGGTGGTGGTCAGCGTGACGAGGCGCGGCTCGCCCACGGCGATGATCAGGTTGCTGTTGCTCGACGGGTAGTAGACCTTGTTGAACAGGTTGTTGACGTTGAGCTGGACCTTGGTCGGGAACTTGCCGATCTTGGTCTCGTAGGCGGCGAACGCATCCACCAGTGCATAACCGGGCAGCGTGAAGCTGTTGGCGGTATCGCCCGCGCGGCGGCCGACGAAGTGCGCGCCGGCGCCGAAGCGCCATTGGCCCGGCAGCGAGGCGATGCTGGTGTCGTAGACCGCGAACAGGCTGCCGGTATGGCGCGCCGCGTTGACCAGCGGCACGTTGGCCTGGCGGTCGATCGCGTCGGTGTAGGCGTAGCTGCCGATCACGCTCCAGTGACGCGTGATCTGGCCGGCCACGTCGAGCTCGACACCGCGCGAGCGCGCCGCGCCGATCGTCTGCGAGACGCCGTTGACGGTCACCGCCACGTTGCGCTTGTCGATCTGGTAGAGCGCCAGCGTGCCCGTCACGCTGTGGTTCAGCTCGAACTTCAGGCCCGTCTCCACCGAGCGGCCGGTGGTGGGCGGCAGCGGCGCGAGGCCGTCCACCGAGGAGTTCGGCACGAAGGAGCGGCTGGTGTTCACATAGGCCGACAGGCCCGGCGTGATCGCGTAGACCAGGCCCAGCGTGGGCAGCCAGACATGGCCGTGCGAATCGTCGGCCACCACGAAGGGGCGGCCCTGGCCCGCGAACTGCTGCCAGTTCTCCAGGCGGATCCCGGCCACCGCGGTGAGCCGCTCGCTCAGGTGCACGTTGTCCTGCGCCATGAACGAGTAGGTGTGGATCTTCGACAGGTTGTCGCTCTGCGAGGCGCTCGGCACCACGCCCGGCGGCAGCAGGCCATAGACCGGATCGAAGATCGTGAAGCCCTTGGTGGCGGTCCCGCGGATCGTGTCGCCGCGGAATTCGCGGCGACGTTCGTACTCCGTACCGAAGTAGAGATCGTTGCGGATGCCGCCCAGCGTCAGGTTGCCGAGCAGGCCGATCGAGGCGATCTGGTTCGAATCGTTGCGGCCGAGGTTGGCATCGGCGGTGCGCGAGACCGCGCCGGTGGCGCTGTTGAAGGCGGTGGCGCGCGTGATGTACTGGCCGTAGCGATCGCGGCCCCAGCTGTAGGCGGCGCGCACGCGCCAGTTGTCGCTGAGCTGGTGCTCGACCTTGGCCTGGAACATCTCCTGGATGCCGCTGCTCTGCGCCCAGGCTTCCTCGTAGCGGCGCGAGGCCAGCGCATCGTCGAGCTGGCCGTTGACCAGCACCGTGCCGCGATCGAAGGGCGTGGTGTAGTCGGCGTACTGGTAGCGGATCTCGATCGAGGTGCGCGCGTCGTGCCAGGACAGCGCCGGCGCGATCAGCGAGTCGCGTTCGCGGCCGAAGGTGCGCCAGTACTGGCTGGTGTTGTCCTCGCCGGTCAGGCGGAAGGCCAGCGTGCCGCCCGCCACCTGGCCCACGCCGCCGATCGGGCCGGTCAGGTCGAAGCTGCCGCCGGCGCCGCCGTGGTTGGTCTTCGAGGCCGAGATCGAGCCGCTGTATTCGTCCTCCGGCTTGCGCGTGATCAGGTTGATCACGCCGCCCGGCTCCTGCACGCCGTACAGCAGCGAGGTCGGCCCCTTCAGCACCTCGACGCGGTCGATCGCGGCCAGGTAGTTGTGCAGCACCGGCGAGCGCATGCCGTCCACCAGGATCGAGCCGTCGTCGTTGTTGCCGAAGCCGCGCTTGATGAAGGCGTCGCGCGTGCCGCCCAGCGTATTGGTCTGCACGATGCCGCTGACGTTGGAGAGCACGTCGTCGAGCGAGCGCGCGTGCTGGTCCTCGATCACCGTGCTGCTGACCACCGCCACCGCCTGCGGCACCTTCATCACCGACTGGTTCGGGAAGCCGGTGACCGAGGTGGTGCGCGGCTGGTAGCCGACGGTCGGCTCGGCGGCGGCCGCGCCGCGCACGCTGACGGTCGGCAGCGTGTGGGCCGCCGCGGCTTCGGTGGCCGGCGCGGCGCCGCTCG
>NZ_VWWC01000068.1:0-34848 GCF_011753175.1 Burkholderia sp. Cy-637
TGCCGCCAACTGGAAGCGTTTCGCCGGCTTGGCCGCGGCGCTGGTGCTCGGCATCGGGATCGGCGCGGGCGGCGTGCTGAGCCCGGTCGGGCGCGGCGTGCTGGGCGGCGACGGCAGCGGCGAGGGCGGCGGCTCGATCATCCACGCTTCCTACAGTGGCGAGGCGCTGGCGCGGCAATCGGCGATCGCCTACGTCACCTATGCGCCGATGGTCACGCGGCCGGTGGAGGTGGGCGCCGATCGCGAGCAGGAACTGGTGCAGTGGCTGTCGAGCCGGCTCGGCACCGACGTGCGCCCGCCGGTGCTGACCCGCGCCGGCTACGAGCTGATGGGCGGGCGCCTGCTGCCCGGCGACGACGGTCCGATCGCGCAGTTCATGTATCACAACGCGCTGGGCGAGCGGATCACGCTGAACATCTCGCACCGCAAGCTGAGCTCGGACGTGACGGCCTTCAAGCTCTATCAGAGCGGCCCGGTCAACGTGTTCTACTGGATCGACGGCCGTTTCGGCTATGCCGTCTCGGGCGGGATGGACCGCCAGGCGCTGCTCGACCTGTCGCACGAGGTCTATGAGCAGTTGACGGCCAATGGCGGGCCGCAGCCGGCCAAGTGAGCGGGATGGGCGGCACGCGCGGGGCGGAGGAAACCAACGAGCGGCGCGGGCCCGGGGCGGGCGCGATGCGGATCCGTCGCGTCGCGCCGGGCGAGGAACCCGCGCTGCTGGCGATCTTCCAGTCCTCGGTGCGCGGCCTGGCCTCGCGCGACTACACGCCGGCGCAGATCGACGCCTGGGCGCCGCTCGCGTCCGACGCGGCCTGGTGTGAAGCCTGGTGCCGGCGGGTCGGCGCGAACCATCCCTGGGCGGTCGAGATCGAGGCCCGGCTGGTGGCCTATGCCGACCTGCAGCCCAGCGGTTATCTCGATCATTTCTACGTGGCGGCCGAAGCGGCCGGGCAGGGCATCGGCGCCGCGCTGATGCGGCACCTGCTCGGCATCGCGCGCGAGCAGGGCATCGACTGCGTCATCGCCGACGTCAGCCTGCGCGCGCGGGCCTTCTTCGAACGCTTCGGCTTCGCGGTGGAGCTGGAGCAATGCGTCAGCGTGCGCGGCGTGAGCCTGCGCAACGCGCGCATGCGTCTCGCCGTTGCCGCCGCTCCCGCCGCTCCCGCCGGTCCCGCCGGTCCCGCCGGCCCCCTTCCTGCCGGCCCGCTCGCCGGCACCCCCCTCAACGATTGACGTCGACCACCAGCCGGCCGCGCACCTTGCCGGCCAGCAGCTGCGCGCCGGCCTCGATGGCTTCGGCCAGGTCGATCTCGCGCGTGATGGTGTCGAGCTGGGCGAGATCGAGCGTATCGGCCAGCGCGCGCCAGGCGGCCTCGCGCTCGGCCTTCGGCCGCGTCACGCTGTTGATGCCCAGCAGGCTCACGCCGCGCAGGATGAAGGGCGCGACCGTGGCCGGCAGCGCCATGTCCTGCGCCAACCCGCAGGCGGCCACCGCGCCGTCGGCGCGCAGCGAGGCGCAGACATTGGCCAGCGTCACGCCGCCCACCGAATCCACCGCCGCGGCCCAGCGTTCCTTCTGCAGCGGCTTGCCGGGCTCGGACAGCGTCGCGCGATCGATCACCTCGGCCGCGCCGAGCGCGCGCAGGTAATCGGCCTCCCCGGTCTTGCCGGTCGAGGCGACCACGCGATAACCGCGCCGCGCCAGCAGCGCGATCGCGAAACTGCCCACGCCGCCGCTCGCGCCCGTCACCAGCACCTCGCCGCGCGACGGGTCGATCCCGTGCCGCTCCAGCGCCAGGATGCACAGCATCGCCGTGTAGCCGGCGGTGCCGGCGGCCATCGCCTGCCGCGCCGTGAGCCCCGCGGGCAGCGGGATCAGCCAGTCGCCGTTCACGCGCGCGCGCTGCGCGAGGCCGCCCCAGTGCTGCTCGCCCACGCCCCAGCCGTTGAGCAGCACCGCGTCGCCGGCGCGATAGGCGGGATGCGAACTCTCAGCCACGGTGCCGGCGAAATCGATGCCCGGCACCATCGGGAAGCGCCGCACCACGGGGCTCCTGCCCGTGATCGCGAGGCCGTCCTTGTAGTTCAGCGTGCTGTATTCGACCTCGACCAGCACGTTGCCTTCGGGCAGGCGGTTGTCGTCGAGCGTGTCGAGGCGCGTGCGGCTCTTGCCGCTTTCGTCCTGGTTGATCAGGAGGCAGTGGAACGTCATGCATCACTCCGGGGGAAGTCGGTCCGCGGGCGGACGGGCACGGCCCGTCGCCGGCCGCGCGCGAGGCAGGCCGGCGAGGAAGCCGTCGAAGAAGGTGTCGAGCGGCGCGCCGTCGCGCAGCAGCCGGGCGCGCAGCACCGCGCCTTCCCAGCCGATCCAGAAGAAGGCCGCCAAGCGCTCGAGATCGGCGTCGGCCGCGAGCGTCCTTTCCTGCTGGGCCTCGCGCAGGCAATTCGCGATGCGCGCCTGCCAGCCCGTGAAGATCGCCGAGAGCCGTTCGCGGAAGCCTTCGGGCAGCGCGCCCGCCTCCAAGCCGAGATTGCCGACCAGGCAGCCGCGCGTGAAATCGTGGCGCGCCATGCCGGCCTTGGCGTCCTCGACGAAGGCGGCGAGCCGCGCCAGCGCGGGCTGGCTGTCGTCGAGCAGCCAGCGATCGAGCTTGGCGATGAAGTAGCGGTCGTAGGCGTCCATCAGCTCGCGTCCGAAGGCGTCCTTGCTCTCGAAGTAGTGATAGAAGGAGCCCTTCGGGATGCCGACGCGCTTGAGCACGGCGTCCAGGCCGGTGGCGGCGAAACCCTGCTCGGTCAGCAATTCCATGCCGGCGCGCAGCAGCACGCCGCGCGTGTCGGCATGCGCGGCGGGGTTCTTCGGGGGACGGCCGCGGCGCGGTTTGGCGGGGATCGAGGACATGCGGCGGATTTTAGACCGATCGTCTATAAAATTCAAAGGGAAATCTGAAGGCGCCGCCGACCAGCGCGGATCGGGGCGTTTCAGGCCAACGGGAAGGGCGTGGCGGGGGCGAGATCGAGATGCTGCGCGGCTTGCGCGATGAAACACCGGCTCTCGTCGTCGTAGTCGCAGCGCGTGACGGCGGCGCGGCGCGGGCCGAGGGCGTCGCCCGCGTAGTCGATCAGGTTGACCGAATTCGGCGTGCCGGCGCGCAGGCGGCGCGACACGGCCGTGCCGCCCTGGACCATGAACACCGGCCGCTCGACGGCGCCGTCGCGGCCCGCTTCGTCGTCGCGCGGCGTGACCCGCCAGGCGCCGGCGCGATGCGTGTGCCCGCCCAGCACCAGGTCCGCGCCGGCCGCCGCCCAACTGCGCAGGGCGATCTCGCCGCCATGCAACTGGTCATGCCGGTTCGCGGGCCCGATCGCGACGATCGGCTGGTGCACCACCACCACGCGCAGTTGCGCGGGGCTCGCCAGCGCGAGCCGTCGCGCCACGCGGGCCACCTGTTCGGCCGAGATCTCGCCGGCCGTGTGGCGCGCCGGGCGCGTGGTGTTCACGCCGATCGCCAGCAGCGCCGGCGCGTCGAACACGGGCTCGAGTTCCTCGCCGAAGGCGCGCCGGTAGTTCGCGTAAGGCTGCCGCCAGCGCGCGACCAGGTCGAACAGCGGCAGGTCGTGGTTGCCGGGGATCGCCAGCACCGGCTGCGCGCCGAGCCGCGCCACGAAGGCACGGGCCGCCTCGAACTGATGCCGTCGCGCGCGCTGCGTGAGATCGCCCGAGATCACCACCAGCTCGGGCCGCGTCTGTTCGACCAGGCGCACCAGCGCATCGACGGCTTCCTGCCGTTCGGCGCCGAAATGCGGATCGGAAATCTGCAGCAGCCGGCTCATTGGCGATTGCGCTCGGCCTGCTCGGCCTCGGGCTTGAGCAGCCGCAAGGCACGCTCGCCGACGCGGAACACCAGCGGCAGTTGCAGCCGCAGGATCTCGCCGTCGGTGGCCACCTTCACCGGGCGCGGCCGGCGCCGGGCCGAGCGGCGCGTGAGCGTGAAGCGCTCGAAGCCGAAGCCGATCACGTCGTCGGCGTCGCGCATCCGGCTGAACGCGCCGCGCAGCGACAGCAGGATCTGGGCGAGCCGGCCATGCGCGAGCGGCGCCATCGCCACCAGCATGCCCTGCGCGAGCAGCGGCGCCTCGGCCGCGCCCACCTGTTCCAGTTGCAGCCGGTTGTTGGCGACGAACAGCGTGGTGGTGCGCAGCTCGCGGGTGGTGCCCTCGTGCTCGACATGCAGGTGCAGCAGCCGATGCGGGCGCAGCAGGGTGGCGATCGCCGAACCGAGCGCGACCAGCCGGCTGCGGCCGAACTGCCGCTTGTAGGCCTCGCGCTGCTCGAGCAGGCGCGGGTAGAGGCCCAGGCTGGCATTGACCAGGAACAGCGCGTCGTTGACGAAGCCGACCTGTACCGGATGCACGCGCGCGCTCAGCAGCAGTTCGATGGCCTGCTCGGTGTCGGCGGGGATGCCGTGGTCGCGGCTGAAGTAGTTGAAGGTGCCGCGCGGCAGCACGCCGAACACGCAGCCCGCGTCGTAGGCGGCGCGTGCCACGGTGCGCAGCGTGCCGTCGCCACCCACGCCGACCAGCACGCCGTGGCGAGCGCGCTCGGCGGCCTCCGCCACGCTGGCTTCCAGCCGTGACGGTTCGGTGACGGTCACCAGTTCGTAACGGCGGCCCGCGCGGGAAAACGCGGCGTCGAGCTGGGCGGCCAGGGTGTCGAGTTCGCGCCGGCGGCCCGAGCCGGCGTTCACCACGAAGATGCAGGGCGCGTCGGGCGCGGGAGCGGGTTCGGGTGCGGCGCCGGCGGGCGCGGATTGCGCGGCGGATGGCGAGCTCATCGGGCGGCCCTCGTGGATGGGGAGGCTTACGATTCTATTTCAGTCCGGCCGGCGCGCGCAGATCGGGATGGCCCGGAGGTATCTCCAGCGGGCTCTGTCCCTGTCGATTTCGGCTGGCTACACTGCGCGATTACGCTCGCCGAACGCCGGCAGCCCAGACAACGAACACCCGCGGAGGAGACGCGCAGCATGACGACCCACGACACGACCCAGGCCAGCCGCGACGCGGTGGCCGTCACCACCTGGCGCGGCCCCTCGCTGGAGAACGTGCATCGCGCGCATATCGCGGTGGTCGACGAGACGGGGCGCTTGCTGGCCGGCTTCGGCGACGCCTCGCGCTTCACGCTGGCGCGCTCGGCCGCCAAGCCGGCGCAGGCGCTGGCGGTGGTCGAGACCGGCGCGCTGGAGCGCTTCGGTTTCGACTCGGCCGATCTCGCGCTGATGTGCGCCTCGCACAGCAGCGAGGCGCGCCATGTCGAGCGGGCGCGGGCGATGCTGGCCAGGCTCGGCGCGAGCGAGGACGACCTGCGCTGCGGGCCGCACGCGCCCTTGTCGGATGCGGTCTGGCGCGACTGGATCCGCCGCGGCATCGAGCCGAGCGCGGTGTGCAGCAACTGCTCGGGCAAGCACGCCGGGATGCTGGCCGGCGCGCGGGCGATCGGCGCGGCGCTGGCCGATTACCACCTCGAGGCGCATCCGATCCAGCAGCGCGTCAAGCAGGTGATGGCCGAGGTTTGCGACCTGCCCGACGCGGCGGTCGAATGGGGCATCGACGGCTGCAACCTGCCGACGCCGGCGTTCCCGCTGGACCGGCTGGCGCGTCTGTACATGAAGCTGGCCGACGCGGCTGACCGGGTGGATGCCGCGGGCGCCGCCGGGGCCGCCAGCGCCGCCTGCACCCCGCGCGTGGCCGCGTTGGCACGCCTCTATCACGCGATGACGCGTCATCCCGAATTGGTGGCGGGGGAAGGGCGCTTCTGCACGCGCCTGATGACGGCCTTCGAGGGGCGGCTGGTCGGCAAGCTCGGCGCCGATGCCTGCTACGGCGTCGGCATCCGCGCCGGCGAGGATACCCGCCGGCTGGGCGCTGCCGGCGCGATCGGGCTGGCCGTCAAGATCGAGGACGGCCATGTCGGGGTGCTGGCGATGGTGGTCTGCGAGGTGCTGGCGCGCCTGGACATCGGCACGCCGGCGCAGCGCGCGCAACTGGCCGCCTTTCATCGCCCGCCGATGCGCAACACGCGCGGCATCGAATTCGGCCACGCCGAGTTTCCGTTCGAGCTGGCGGCGCCGGCCGCGCCTTGAGGCGCGCCGCGCGGCTCGGGGCGGCATCGGCTATCGAATTCGGCGCTGCCGGGTCCCGTTCGAACCGGCCGCGCCGAGCGTGTCGAACGGACATCGAGGCGCCTCGCGCGGCCCGAATCGATGCCCGTCGGGCCCGCCCCGCGGTCCACCCCGCAGCTCGCCCTGCAGCTCGCCCTGCAGCCCGAGCAGGCGGCCCGAGCCGCCTTACTCCGCGCTCGCGCTGCTGGCCGCCGAGGGCGGCTTGCTGAAGCGGATATGGGCGATGCGGCGCACCAGCCAGGCGGCGGCCACGGCCGCGCAGCCGGCCAGGGCGATACCGATGTGGATCGACTGCACCATCACCCGGCGCGCCGCCTCCAGCAGCGCGGCGCCGTCCAGCCCGGCCGCATGCAGGCGGTCCAGCAGCGTCCCGGCCACGCCGGGGTCGACCAGCACGCGCGGGTCGGCCAGCTGCGGCAGCCATTGCGCCGAGACGCTCGCGCCCAGCACGCTGATCGACTCGGCCACGCCGCTGGCGTAGTGATGCTGGACGATGGTGGCCAGCACGCTGGTGCCGAGCATGCCGCCCACCATGCGCGTCGACTGCAGCAGCGCGGTGGTGATGCCGAAGCGTTCGCGCCCGGCGATCTCCTGCGCGAAGATGTTGAGGTTGTTGAGGATGAAACCCAGGCCGATGCCGACCGCCGCCATCGCCACCTCCAGGATCCAGTGCGAGGTGCCGGGCCCGGTCAGCGACAGTGAGGCCGAGGCGGCCGCCAGCAGGCCGAAGCCGACCGAGAGGATCAGGGTGGGCCGCTTCAGGCGCGTCACGATGCGGATGTTGATCAGGCTGCCCAGGGCGATGCAGGCGGCGATCGGCGTGGCCAGCAGGCCGGCCGCCTCGGGCTCGAGGCCGAAGCCGCCCTGCAGCAGCAGCGGCGCGAAGAAGATCAGCGAGAACATCACGAAGCCGGCCAGCGTGGAGAGCAGGAACAGCGTGACCAGTTGCGCGTCGCGAAACAGGTCGAGCGGCACGATCGGGTGGGTGGCGCGCCGCTCGCAGGCCAGGAAGGCCACGAAGGCGGCTACCACCAACGCCGCCAGCGTCAGCGTGCCGGTGCCGATGCCGCGCGCCGGCAGCGCCTCGATCAGGAACTGCAGGCAGCCCAGCATCAGGCCGACGAACAGCGCGCCGGCGTAGTCGATGCGCACCTTGCCCTCGCGCGGGCGCACGAAATGCGGCAGGTGCCGCCAGATGTAGTAGAGCGCCAGCGCCCCCACCGGCAGGTTGATCAGGAAGGTCGAGCGCCAGCCCCAGTGCTGGCTCAGCCAGCCGCCCAGCGAGGGCCCGGCGGCCGTGCCGATGCCGTAGGTGGCCGCCATCACCACCTGCCAGCGCACGCGTTCGCGCGGATCGGGGAACAGGTCGGGGATCGAGGCGAAGGCGGTGCCCACCATCATGCCGCCGCCCACCCCCTGCAGGGCGCGCGCCACCGCCAGCATGCGCATGTCGGTGGCCGCGGCGCACAGCACCGAGGCCAGCGTGAAGACGATCACCGCCGCCACCACGAAGCGCTTGCGCCCGAAATAGTCGCCCAGCCGCCCGAAGATCGGCACCGTCACCACCGAGGCCAGCAGGTAGGCGCTGGCGATCCAGGCGTAGTACTCGAAGCCGTGCAGGTCGGCGACGATCGAGGGCAGCGCGGTGCTGACCACGGTCTGGTCGAGCGCGACCAGCATGTTGACCAGGCCGATGCCGAGCATCGCCAGCAGCGCGTCTCGGAAGGGCAGGGAGGGCGAGGAATCGTTCACGGCGGGGGCGGGGCGCGGGCGCGGCGGCAAAGCCTGTCACGATAGCGAGGCCCCGCGCGCAGCGCAACCGCTTTGCGGGCGGGGCCCGCAAAGCGCCGTCTCAGACGGTTTCCTCGAACACCGTATGGAACACCACGCCGTCGAACATGCCGATCAGCGCGCGCGACTCGACCTGGCTCTCCAGCCGGGTGGGCGAGGCCAGCGCCGCGTCGATCGCGGCCTGGTCCTCGAAACGCATCGTGATCACCAGCGGGAAGGCCGGCTCGCCCACGTCGCTGTGCTGCTGGCGCAGCACGCGCACGTCGTGCGCGCCGGGAAAGCGCGTCCAGAGCGGCACCAGCCGGTTCTCGACATGGTCGTAGAAGCGGGCCTCGCAGCCGGGCTTGATGCGGCCGCTGAAATACGCGCAGCGTGTCAGCATGTTGGCGGCTCCTGTCGGCGGGCGGTGGCGGTGGGGGACGAAGGCCGCCGCATCAGCCGCGTCCCACGAAGGGCATGTGGCTGGCCATCACCGTCATCGACAGCACGTTCGCGTCGAGCGGCAGGCTGTCCATGTAGAGCACCGCGCGCACCACGTTGTCCATGCTCATGCGCGGCTCCACCTTCAGCGAGCCGTCGGCCTGCAGCGTGCCCTGCGCCATCAGCTCGCTCATGTCGCTCACCACGTTGCCGATGTCGATCTGCCCGCAGGCGATCCCGTAGGCGCGCCCGTCCAGCGAGGCGGCCTTGGTGAGCCCCGTGATGGCGTGCTTGGTGGCCGTGTAGGCGGCCGCCTGCGGGCGCGGCGCGTGCGCCGAGATCGAGCCGTTGTTGATGATGCGCCCGCCCCGCGGCTGCTGGCGCTTCATCACGCGGAACGCGCCCTGAAGGCACAGGAAGGCGCCCGTCAGGTTGATGTCGACCGCCTGCTTCCACTGCGCCACCGCCAGGTCCTCCAGTGAGCATTGCGGGGTGAACACGCCGGCGTTGTTGAACAGCAGGTCCAGGCGCCCCCAGTGCGATTCGATGGTGTCGAACAGGCGCTGCACGGCGGCCTCGTCGCCCACGTCGCAACTGATCGGCAGCGCGCGCTCGCCGGCGCCCGATTCGGCCGCCACCTGCTCGAGCGCGTCGAGCTTGCGCGCGGCCAGCGCGACGCGATATCCGGCCTGCAGCAGGCCGAGCGCGACGCTGCGGCCGATGCCCGAGCTGGCGCCGGTGACCAGGGCTACCTTGGAATTCATCCGTGACTCCTTGCTTGAGGTTGGCGGCCGGGCCGCGCGCGAGGGCGGGCCGGCCGGAATGCGTTCAATGGATCGCGTCGTCGAGGTCGGTCAGGTCGCGCCCGCGCGTCTCGGTCGACATCGCCACGCCCACCAGGGTCAGCGCCGACAGCACCGCGGTGTAGAGGCCCATCACCCAGAACGCGCCGCCCGCCAGGCCGATCAGGTAGATGCCGAGGATCGGCGCGAGGCCGCCCGAGAGCACCGCGCCGATCTCGCGCGACAGCGCCACGCCAGAATAACGGTAGCGGTTGCCGAACAGCTCGGCGAAGTGCGCGCATTGCGCGCCGAGCATGCTGTTGGCGCCGATCGCCAGGCCGCCGAACATCGCGACGGCCACCCACACCGGCTCGCCGGTGCTGACCATCCACCACGAGGGCACCGACCACAGCAGCATGAAGATCGCGCCGGCGCGATAGATCGTCTTGCGTCCGAAGCGGTCCGACAGCGCGCCGAACAGCGGCGTGGTGATCACGCTGGCGAGCGTGGCGATCATCGCGCAGGAGGTGCCGATGCGCGCCAGTTGCGCGGCCGGCAGGCCCAGGCGGGTGGCCACCGTGCCGCCCAGGAAGGCGATCACGATGGTGGTGTAGATGGTCGAGCCGCCTTGTTCGGCCAGGCGCATCAGCACCGCCGCCGCGACCGGGCGCCGGGCTTGCCGGAGCACTGCGCGCATCGGCGAGCGCGCCACCTGGTGGCCGCTCTCCAGCGCGGCGAAGGCCGGGCTCTCGCGCAGGCGCAGGCGGATCCACACCGCCACGGCGATCAGGATCACGCTGGCCAGGAACGGCAGGCGCCAGCCCCAGGCGAGGATGGTGGCGTTGTCCATCAGGTGCTGCAGCAGGCTGAAGGTGGCGGTGGCGATGCCGAAGCCGGCGAAGATGCCGACGAAGGGCAGGGCCGCGAAATAGCCGCGGCGCGGCAGCGGCGCGACCTCGGCCATCAGGGTCGAGGCGCCGGCCTGCTCGGCGCCGGCGCCGAAGCCCTGGATCAGCCGCAGCACGATCAGGCCCACCGCGCCCAGCGGGCCGGCCGGCAGCAGGCCCACCAGGGTGGTGGACACGCCCATGATCGCGATCGTCATCAGCAGTACGAACTTGCGGCCCTTGCGATCGCCCAGCGAGCCGAAGAACAGGCCGCCCAGCGGGCGCGCCAGGAAGCCCACGCCGTAGGTCGCGAAGCTGGCCAGCAGGCCCGCGTGCGCATCGAACGAGGAGAAGAACACGCGGCTGAAGATCAGCGCGGTGGCCAGGCCGAAGATCGCGAAATCGTAATACTCGAGCGCGCTGCCCACCGCGCTGGTCAGGATCGCGCGGCGCAACTGGCGCGCGGAAACCGGCGCGGTACCGGTGATATCGGCCGCATCGGGGGAATCCGGCCGCGTGGCGGTGGCCGGGGACGGCGTCACGGGCGTGATCGCGTCGCGGTTGATCGTCATCTCTGCTGTCTCCATGTTCCGGCTTTCTTGTCGTCGCCCGCCTATGCCGCGGCGCGCGTCCGGTAGTGACGAAACCGGTCCGTCCACTGCGTGGCGACAGACCTTTTCGCATCGGTCCGGCAAAACCCTGTGGCCTGGAACGAGCGGCTTCGGCTACACTTGGTTATCGGTAACCAAGCGATGCAAAATCTAACATGAAGGAGATGCGGATGTCCAAGGAAGAGTTATTGGTTGTTACCCGATATCCCGAGGCCGACATGATCGTGCTGGCCGAGCGCTACACGCTGCATGTGCTGGCCGAGGCGCCGGATCGCGCGGCGCTGCTGGCCGAGCTGGCGCCGCGCGTGAGGGTGCTGGCCACCAATGGCGAGTCGGGCGCCGACGCGGCCCTGATCGACGCGCTGCCGAGGCTGGAGATCATCGTCTCGTACGGCGTGGGGGTCGACGCGATCGATCTGGCGCATGCCGCGGCCAAGGGCATCCGTGTGACGAATACGCCCGACGTGCTGACCGAGGACGTGGCCGACATGGGCCTGGCGCTGATGCTGTCGGTGGCGCGCGAGATATCCCGCAACGATGCGCGGGTGCGGGCCGGCGAGTGGGGGCGCGAGCATTTCGCGCTGACCTCGCGGATGTACGGCAAGCGGCTCGGCATCATCGGCCTGGGCCGGGTGGGGCGCGCGGTGGCACGGCGCGCGGCGGCCTTCGAGATGCGCATCGGCTATCACGACCGCTTCCGCTTCGAGGACGTGCCCTATGCCTATCACGACAGCGCGGCGGCGCTGGCAGCCGATTCCGACTACCTGATGGTGTGCGCGGCGGCCGACCAGATTCCGCGCGGCGCGATCGGCCGCGAGGTGTTCGACGCGCTGGGGCCGAACGGATTCCTGATCAATATCGCGCGCGGCAGCATCATCGACGAGCCGGTGCTGATCGACTACCTCGCCGACGGCCGGCTGCGCGGCGCCGCGCTCGACGTGTTCTGGAACGAGCCGGCAATCGACCGGCGCCTGCTGGCGCTGCCCAACGTGGTGCTGCAGCCGCATCGCGCCAGCGCCACGATCGAGACGCGCGCGGCGATGGCCGAGCTGCTGCGCGCCAACCTGGAGGCCTACCTGGCCGGCCAGCCCTTGGTCACCGAGTTCACCGCGCATCTGCGCAAGACGAACTGAGCGCGAGCCGGCGATTTCGCGGCACAAGAAAACCGACGCGGCGCGTCGGTTTTTTTATCGGCGGTCGGGCATCAAGCGCTTTCGCGCGCCACGATCTCGTAAGGAATCCGGATCAGCGGCGGCGCCTCGTGCAGCGTGCGCTCGGCGCGCGCCGAGGCGATCTCGCGGCGCGAGGCGTTGGGCCGCTCCGAGCCGTCGATCGCGGCCAGCATCGACAGGCCGGTGGAATGGCCGATCCCGTAGGCGTCGACCGAGACGGTGGTGATGGTCGGATAACAATGGCGCGCCACCTCGAAGTCGCCGAAGCCGGCCACCGCGATATCGTCCGGCACCTTCAGCCCGAGCCGGTGGCAGGCCATGATCACGCCGAAGGCGTGGATGTCGCTGGTGCACATCACCGCGTCGGTATCGGGCCATTCGGCCAGCAGCCGGTTCAGCGCGGCGCTGGCGTTCTCCATCGCCTTGCCGTGCGCCATGTCGGTGCCGGATTCGTCGTGCTTGACCTCGCGCGTGATCTCGCGCGGCGCTTGGCCCGCGGCCTCGACCGCCGCCAGATAGCCGTTGCGCCGCGCGATGCCGCGCCGGTCCAGGTGCGTGGTGCCGCCGACGAAGCCGATCCGTCGATAGCCGCGCCCGTAGAGATGGCGCACCATCGCGCCCGCCGCATCCTCGTTCGAGAAGCCCACCACGCGATCGATCGGCTTGCCCGGCAGTTCCCAGGTCTCGATCACCGGGATGCCCACCTGCTTGAGCATGGCGCGCGCCTTGCTCGTGTGATGGCCGCCGGTGAGCACGATGCCGCGCGGCTGGTGGCTCAGCAGCGAGCGGATCAGCGATTCCTCGCGTTCCACCATGTAGTCGGTATTGGCCAGCAGCAGGCGCAGGTTGCGCGTCTCGACCACGTCGTTGATGCCGCGCACCGTGTCGGCGAAGTTCGAGCTCGACAGCGAGGGCACGATCACCGCGATCACGTTGTTGCGGCCCGAGGACAGCGCGCCCGCCACCGCGTCGGCCACGTAGCCGGTCTTGCGCACCGCGTCCATCACGGCCTCGCGCGTCGCGTCGCTGACGTGCTGGCCGGTCAGCACGCGCGACACCGACATCTTCGACACGCCGGCCAGGCGCGCGACGTCGGCCATGCGCACGGGCGCGCCCGGCGCGAGGGTGCCCGGCTCGGGCGGGAAATCCTTGTTGTTTGAACTCATGGTCTCGGAGGCGGCCTTCGGGTCGTGGCCGCCCGCGCGGCGGGCGGCAAACGCCAATTGTAGCCGCAGCGGCCGGGGGTTCCGGACCTGGCCCTGTCCTTGCCGGCGGGAGGCGCCGGCAAGGTCCGCGAGCGTCTATTGCTCGGCGGGAAAATGGATGCTCGCGACCGGCGAGAAATCCCCGGGATCGCGATCGATCAGCCGCGCCGGCGAATAGTCGGCGAGCAGGCCGTCGCGACGCTGGTGGACCAGCTCCTCGGCCACCAGGCGCCCCAGCAGCGGGCCGAGCGTCATGCCGCTATGCGTGGCGACCACGTAGGCGCGCTGCCGCGCGGTGACGAAACCCACCGCGGGCAGGCCGTCGGCCGGCCGCGAGCGCTGGCCGACCGAGAGGCGCTCGATGCGCGCATGCCCGGTATTGGCGAACAGGCGGCGCAGGCGCGCCAGCATCTCGCGCCCGACGTAGCCGTCGACGGCGGCCTGGTGGACGGGATCGGCGCGATCGTCGAGATCGGTCGCCTGCAGCAGCAGGCGGCCGCCGCCGTCGGGCCGCACGTTCAGCTCCGGGCCGATCAGGTTGGCGCGCAACTGCACGAATTGCGGATTGGTCGAGGCCAGGAAACCGCAGGCGCGCTTGTCGGGCCGGTTGGCGTCGAGCATGGCCAGCGACACGCCGAGCGCCGGCATCAGCTCGGGCGTCCAGCGGCCGGTGGCGAGCACGCAGTAGTCGCCTTGCCAGCGTTCCCCTGTCGACAGGTCGAGCGTCACGCCCTGCGGCGTCTCGGCGATGTCGACCACCGAGACGGACTCGCGCAGCACCGCGCCGTGACTGCGCGCCTCGGCCCACAGTCGCGCCATCAGGATCGACGGCGAGACCAGCGCCTCCTCGGCGAAATACCGGATCGTGCCGCTGCGCGCATCGATGCGCAGTTCGGGGATGCGCTGCTGCAAGCTTGCACGCGACACTTCCTCGACGGCATAACCGAGCGCCTTCAGGGCCGTTGCGCGCGCATCGAGTTGCGCCTGCCTGGCCGCGTCGATCGCCCATTCGTAGGTGCCGCACACGTCCAGCCAGCGCGCCTCGCCGGCGCCGCCGTCCTGCAACGCGACATGCTCGGCCATGCCGGCGCAGTTGAGCGCGTGGTAGCTGTCGGGTTGCTTGCCGTTCGAATTGATCCAGGCGAAGGTCGTGCTGCTGGTGCCCGAGCCCAGGCGCGACTGTTCGAGGATCGACACCTGGGCGCCGAGCCGGGCGAGCGAACGTGCCACCGACAGGCCGATCACGCCGGCGCCGATCACGGCAATACGGGGAGTGCTTGAATTCATGGGATATCCGCCTCAGAGATTCTGCGTCAGACCCGACCAGACGATTTCCAGTTCCAGCGCGATCGAGCGGGCCAGGCCGTCGAGCCCCTGGAACAGCGAGGCATTGGTGATGTTCATGCGGTACAGCCACTTCATCGCGTCTACGCGCAGCGCGCCGGGCAGCACCAGCTTGTGCAGCAGTTCCTCGTCGCTGTCGTAGCCGTCGAGGATCGCCTGCAGCGGCTTGTCGATCACGCCCGGCAGCACGAAGGTGCCCGACTGCGACACCAGCCGCTCGTCCATCGCGCTCGGCTCGCCGGACCAGAGGATCTCGTTGGTATTGGAGAGGAAGTATTTCTGCAGGTTGTCGCCCACGCGCGGATCGATCACGTCGCGCGACAGGCCCGGGCGCGGCTTCGGCACGGCCCGGTTGTTCCAGAGCGCCGGCGTGTTGAGCGCGAAGATCGCTGCGTCGCCGGTGGCGCGCTCCAGCGCGAAGAAGGCCGCCACGAAGGGGCTCTTGGTGAAGTCGAGCAGCCGCGTGGGCGCGCCGTGGTGCTGCATCAGGGCGAGGCAGCGCAGGTCGTCGTCGAGCGTTTCGGGGTGGGGCAGGAAGTTGTGGGCCTTGCGCCGGAACACGCGGATCGCGCGCTCCTCGCGAGAAGGCCATTGCCGGCGGTCGGGGACGTAGTCGCGCAGGTAGCGCGACAGCGAGCTCTCGAGGCGCCAGTCGGCGTTCTGCTGGCCGCGAAAGGCCCAGCCGTCGAGCTCCGTCGCCAGCGCCATGAATTGCTGCCAATCGGACAGTACCGTGGTCTGCATGCTCTCGTTCCTGTGGCGTGATCGATGCGGGGGCCGCCCGCTCATGCCCGACGATTATCGTTGCGCCGCGTGACGTTTCGCAACCCGGAGTTGGTAATCGGCGCGATTCGCGGCGAAGGCCACGGACAAGTGGGCGAGTCTTGGGAAATTAATATTATTAGTCATAATCTCGAACCGCCGTCGCTGCGATTCGGCCTTGCGCAGCCCGCCGCGCCGATGCCGATCAGCTCGAGCCGGCCTCGATCGCAGCCGCTGCATGCGAGGGCGACGAAATCTCCGGCGCCCTCGTTTTTCCTGCGCCAGGCAAGCAATCAGACCGACCTGTCGTTTCCCTCTACCGAGCCCCGCGGATTCGCCGCCTCAAGCGAAGGTCATTCCAGGCAAGCCTAGGGGATTGTCCCGACTCGTAAATCCGGGTTCGCAGGAAATATTATTAGTAACAAATATCGCTCATGAATATTGCCTGATCGACGGGTTCCCCGATCGGAACCGGCCGGGCGGCCAAGCCAGATGAAGGGCCGCGACAGGCGGCAAGCGATCGTCGCGACGCGAACATGCGTCGCGGCGGTTCAATCCATGACAGGCGCACGGCCGGCGAGGGGGCTTTCCGGTGCGGCGCGCAAGGGCAGGGCCGGCATCGCATTCGTGCCACCTGCTTTCCAGTCTCTTTTCGCTTCTTGATTCTGCTTCGACGATCGCGGCCCCGGCTTGCCGCGATCGGCAGTCGTGTGTGGATCGTCATCAACGCGCGTCGCTCGTCGCATCCAGCGAGTGGCGCCGCATCGATGCATGGCTTCATCAGCAAGGCTTGTGCGGTTCTGCAGCGGTATCGCGTGACAGATACTTCGGAAAACTTACTATTTGGGATCGACGGAGGATAGGGCTATGTGGAAGCGGAGTGAATTGAGTATCGCGCTGGCGGCGATGACGATGGCGCTGGCCGCCTGCAATGGGGATTCGGACGGCGGCAGCTCGCTGTCCCTGAAGCAGAATTCGCAAGGCGAGAGCCAGGCGCAGAACGGCGTGTCGGCCAGCACCGGCGGCGCGGCCGCCGCCGCGGCCACGCCCTTGCCCTGCGATACGCTGGCCTCGGCGGGCACCGCCTGTTCCGCGGCCCACAGCGTGACGCGCCTGCTGACCAAGGGCTACACGGGCCCCTTGTTCCGCGTGCTCAACCTGAGCAGCAACGCCGAGACGAATATCTTCCCCTACGCGGCCAATTCGGGCGTGACCGCGAACCTGGTCGGCACCACCAACCTCGATGCGCTCAAGCGAGCCTGCGGCAGCGATGCCAGCGGCTGCGTGGTCGACACCATCTACGACCAGATCGACCTGGTCGCGCCGCTGCAATCGGCCGGCAAGTACGGCAACGTGGCCGCCACCCTCAGCGTGGTGAACAACCAGGCCCAGACGCTCACCATCAACGCCACCGGCCAGAGCGTGCCGGTCACCGGCGGCTTCGCGCAATTGCCGCTGCCCGGCGGCGGCAAGCTGACGGTGCAGGTGCACCGTCCCTCGGTCAACTTCCCGAGCCTGCTGAACAATCCCGTGCCGACCAACCAGGCGATCACGATCGGCAACGACCTGCCGTTCGCCGGCGACAAGGCCCCGGCGACCCTCCGCCTGGTGTCGCTGCCGGGCGGGCGCACCACGGTGGCGCTCGACATCCAGGCGCGGCAGTCGTATCGCAATCGCATCGGCACCGTGAACCAGTCGATCGGCGACACGGAAATCGCCGAATACATGGTGGCCGGCGCGGCCCTGCCGTTCGGCGCGACCTCGTCGTGCTGCGGCACCTACGGCAACATGGAGGACAACTCCAGCGGCAGCTTCCAGGGCAGCGGCACGGTTCCGCCCTCGGGCGGCTCGATCCCGGGCGACCCGGTGCTGGTGGACGGCAACGGCAGCAAGGGGCAGATCGAGGGCATGATGTTCGGGCTCGCCTATGCCAGCGGCAACGCGGCCGTGTTCGGCTACGGCCCCGGCTACAAGAACGGCGGCCCCTCGTATTCGGCCAACAACACCGGCGTGAACTGGCCCGGCGTCGACGCGGAAGCGGGCGTCTATCTCTACGGCCCCAAGCAGCCGCTGACCACCGACTTCGTGACCGTGCTGGCGAAATACTCGCCGCAGGGCCAGGCGAACCGCTTCGCGGTGAAGGGCGGCGACTCGGCGCAAGCCACGCTGACCTCGGTCTATGACGGCGTGCCGCCCGAGGCGGTCGACTTCTTCAACGACACCGGCCATCGCCTGCTGGGCCGCTGGGAAGGCGGCCTGTCGCTGGGTGAGGGCGGCGACGAATCGGATGCGCCGATCACCTTCTACGAAGGCGCGATCGTCACGAAGATGAGCTCGGACAAGTCGGACAACGCGATCCAGGGCAGCATCCAGGGCTTCTACGGCCCGGCTGTCGACACCACGGCCGCCGCCTGCCAGGCCAACAACCTGCTCACGCAGCCGCTCGCGCTGGCCAGTACCTCGGCCTGGTCGACCGGCAGCGGCGGCTCGGTGATCGGGCTGACCACCGACATCTCCGGCCAGACCAACCATGCCGCGGTGATCGGCAATGCCAGCGGCAGCCCGTTCGCGCAGATCAACCAGTGGATCAAGGTGCAGGGCGGCCAGAGCTACACCTTCACGGACTACCTGCCGGCCAGCTCGGGCCAGACCATCTTCCCGGCCTTCTCGGTACAGACCGACGACGGCAACCAGACCGAATTCGCGGGCGTGCTCAACACCAACAACGGCGTGATCGTGCCGGGTTCGTGGAGCACCGGGAATTCGACGCTGTCGACCAGCAAGGTGGGCACCTGGTGGAAGGTCAGCATGAGCTTCACGGCGCCCTCGGGTTCGTCGAACGCGCACATCTTCCTCGATCCGCGTACCTCGAACGCCTCGGGCGCGCGCAGCAACCAGAGCGTCAACGACGACCTGTCGGCGACGCACTACTGCCCGGGCCTATCGATCGCGGCGCGTTGAGGAAGCGGAGGCAGCGGAGGAAGGCGCCCGGATCGAGCGCGTCGATCCGGGCGCTGACGAAGTGGGCATGGTTCGGTCCGGAGCAGGTCGCCGAACCGAGCCATGCCGGCGCGATCCGCGCATCCTCACCCATCCCCGGCCGGCTTCGCCGGCCCCTTTGCTTCCTGCGTCCCGCCACGATAATGCAGCCATGCTGCGATGCAGCTAAACTGCACGGACTCGAACCTGGCGACCGGTTTTCCGAAGGCTCCGCGCGCATTCCGCAATGCGGCAAGCAGCTTTCGTTTCGCCTGCGATTCCCGACTTTTTCGCCCCAGCAGTCCGTTCCGACCCAATGGAGGAAATCATCGTGGATGCAAAGACCAACGGCACGCTCTATGTGCTGCAAACGCGCCCGCCGGCGATCATCGCGCTGTCGTCGGACGGCTCGCACGAGGCGATCGTGACGGACCTGAGCTTTACCCCCGACGGCATCAAGGTCGACGCCGAGAACGGCGTCATCTACTGGTCCAACATGGGCAGCGGCGTGCACCTGATCGATTCCGACCCGGCCGCGGGCGCCGTCCCGCCGAACGACGGCACGATCGAGCGCGCGAACCTCGACGGCAGCGACCATCGCGTGCTGGTGGCATCCGGCCTGGCCGGCACGCCGAAGGAGCTCGCGCTCGATATCGAGGGCGGCCTGATCTACTGGTGCGACCGCGAAGGCATGCGCGTGATGCGCGCGCGGCTCGACGGCTCGGAGGTCACGGTGCTGGTGAAGACGGGCGAATTCCCGGCCGACACCGCCGATGCGAAGCGCCACTGCGTGGGCATCGCGCTCGACAAGCCCAACGGCCATCTCTACTGGACCCAGAAGGGCGCGCCCGATGCCGGCGAAGGCCGGATCTTCCGCGCGAGCATCGACCTGCCGGCCGGCGCGGCGCCCGACGCGCGCCCGGACATCGTGTGCCTGCTCGACAAGCTGCCCGAGCCGATCGACCTCGACATCGACAGGCAGAAGAACGTGCTGTACTGGACCGATCGCGGCGACGACGCGCATGACGGCAACACGCTGAACCGCGCGCACGTCACGCCCGACGGGCTCGTGAACCACGAGGTGCTGGCGCACGGGCTCAAGGAGGGCATCGGGCTGTCGCTCGACGAGGCGGGCCGCCGGGCGTTCGTGACCGATCTCGGCGGCAACGTGCTCGAATTCGACATCGACACCACCGAGCGGGATCACTTCACCTCGATCGCCCACCTCGGGCCGCTCACGGGTATCGACTACGTGGCCTGACGAAACGGCACGTCGCGCGTTCGGCGCGCGGCGTGCCGTGCGGATCGCTCTAATCGCCCCGGTCGTTCAGCGCGCCACGGCCGCCGCGGCATTCGCCTGCTGCGAGACCTGCGTGAGAATCTGGCCGGCCGCGCCGTAGGACGCGTTCATGTAGATCTTCGCGAACGAATGGCCGAGGGGATCGGAGATCGGGTGCAGCCCCAGCGAGAAGTTCGAGGGCATCACGGTCTGCACCAGGCCGAGGCTGCCGATCACCGCATCCGAGCTCGAGGTCAGGTAGCTGGAGCCCGGCAGCAGGTAACGCGCCGCATTGCCGACATTGACCGTGCTGATCCTGCCCTGCGCCTTCTCCGGCCCGGTGATCAGCACATTGGTCTCGAAGTTGGCATACAGCGAACCCTGGGAGTGGCCCACCAGCACGACCTTGCGGTTCTGCTTCAGATACGCGCGATATTGGTTCAGGTGGTCCGGCAATTCCGGAACCTGGCTCTGCGCCAGGATATCGATGTACTTCTGCTCCAGCGCGGCGTCCATGCCGCCCGCGGGAATGCTGCCGCCGTCTATCGCCCGCCAGAAATCGGCCGGGCTCGACCCTTCGATCGCCTTCTGCTTGAACACCTGGTAGAGATCGCTGAAGGTGCCCTGCGTCGCGTTGTAGGCATTGCCATAGACATAGGCGTTGCCGGCATTGCGCGCGTTGAGCTGGGTCTTGAGGATCTGCAGGCTCGCGACGGCATCGTCGAAACTATTGTTGATGCCGTTGACGAACACGATCGCGGTGTTCGACGGGGCGGCCGCCGCGGTAGCCGAGGCGACCGTCGCCGCATTCAGCGGCAGGGAATAGGGCAGCGCGAGCAGCGATCCGGCAATCATCAGGCTGGCTAGTTTTCTCATCGGAGAATGTCCTTGGGTGAGGGAAGGGCACGGCAAGGCGGTGCTCAGTTCTGCAGCGAGCTCGGATCGAAGCTGCAGGACCGGGCGCCGGGATCGTCGAAATACTGGCCGCCGGCCAGCGATTGAAAATGGATATAGGCCTGCGTGTCGGCCTCGGTATCGAGCATCACGGCCCGCGTGTCCTTGATCCGGTCGAGCATCGCCTGCTGGTCGACGCCCGACTTGCCGAGCACGCCCTGGCTCAGCGCGCAGGCGATGCCCTTGGCGATGGCATTGCCGGCATCCTTCGCATCGGCGGGATTGTGGACATCGCGAATGGCCTGGCTCCAGCCGTAGGCGATCTGCGTGAGCGCTTGGCGGGTGGCGGCGGAGTTCGCGTATTCGGCGGCGATATATTCGGTGACGCGGGCGGGAAGGGGCGGCGGTGCGCGGCGTTGTCCCGCAGCCGACGAGGCGGCGCCGGAAAACGTGTTGGCCATCGGCGCATCGGCCGGCCGGTCGATATGCGAGGGCCGATCGGCCGACGCCGAAGTCCCCCGGGCCACGATCGCGAAACACAGGCATGCAAGCAGCCCTGCCGCGAGTATCGCGGCAACGACATATTTCCAACGCATTTTGTTTTGCCCTCTATCGTTTCTTTTTTATTGTGAATTTTCCGGATTGTTCACCGAGTCATTGATTAAGAATGCCAAGCAAAGTTGAAGATTGCATGACAGCATATATTCGGGAAATCGGATAGGGAGGTTGCCACGGATGTGGCTGGGGAGGGCGCCAGGCTGATGCCGGAGTGGGGTGCGCCGGGTCGACCTGGATTGACTGGCATGACCTGGATGACAAACAGGTTTGCAATGAAAATCGCCTCGTTTCATTTCCGAATCAGATCGGCACGGGGCTGGGGTTGGCGATCGTGCGCACCATCGTCGAGCGGATCGGGGCGCGCATCGAGCTCGGCGACGTCGAGCCTGCCGCGCAGGCGGCGAGGATGCGGACGCTAAGGCGACCCAGCCGGCGTCGTCGCCGCGTTCGCGGCATGCCATCCCCCACCGAGTGCCGTCGTCAGGTCGACCGCCGCCTCGATGCGCCGCGCATCGATCCGATCCACCCGTTGCTGGTCCGCCAGGGCGATGGTCTGCGCCGTGACCACGTCGAGATAGCTGACCGCGCCGGCCTGGAAGCGGTTCGTCGTCAGCCGCAGCGAGAGATCGGCCGCCCCGGCGGCGCGCCGCGCGCTGCACGCCTCGTCCGCCAGCGCATGCAGCGAACTCAGGTCGTCCTCCACCTGCTGGAACGCGCTCAGCACGGTCTGCCGGTAGTCGGCCACCGCGCCCTCGTATTGCGCGCTCGCGCCGCGCAGCGTGGCGCTGCGCCGGCCCCCGTCGAACAGCGTGCCGACCAATTGCGGCCCGAGCGACCAGAACAGGCTTGGCGCCGTCAGCCAGGGGGCGAATGCGGCGCTTTCGAGGCCGGCGCCTGCGCTCAATACGAGGTCCGGGAAGAACGCCGCGCGCGCGATGCCGATCCGGGCATTCGCGGCGGCCACGCGGCGCTCGGCCGCCGCGATATCGGGCCGCCGCTCGAGCAGTTGCGACGGCAGGCCTGCAGGGATATCGGGCACGGCCAGCGCCTGCACGCGCGGCGCGATCGCGAAGCTCGAGGCGTTTTCGCCGACCAGGGTCGCGATCGCGTGCTGCAGGCGTGCGCGTTGCGCGCCGACTTCGGTGGCTTGGGTGCGTGCCGATTCATATTGCGTGCGTGCCTGCGCCACCGCCGAGGCGTCGATCGCGCCGTCCGCGAGCTGTTGCTCGAGCAGTTGCAGTGCGCGAGCATATGCCGTCACGGTGCGATCGAGCAGTTGCTGCTGCGTATCGAGCGAGCGCAGCGTGAAGTAGTCGATCGCGAGCTGCGTGCCGATCGCCAGCTTCACGGCGGCCAGATCCGCCGCGCTGGCGTCCGCGCCGGCCTGCGCATCGGCCACCGAGTCGCGGATCCGCCCGAACAGGTCGGGCTCCCAACTGGCGGCGACGCCGGCCGTGTAGTCGGTGGTGGTCTTGCCGGCCAGCGACGAGCCGGCCTTGTTTTGCGAGACGCGTGCGCGGCTCGGCGCGGCGCCGGTCGTGATGGTCGGCAGGAAGTCCGCGCGCTGGACCGAGACGGCGGCACGGGCCGCCTCCAGGTCGGCGATGGCGCGCCGGACCGTCTGGCTCGAGATTGCGACGCGCGCCTCCAGGCGATCGAGATCCGCATCGCCGAAGGCTGTCCACCACGGCCCGCGCGGCGCGGCGTCGAGCGGCGATGCGTGGCGCCAGCCCGGCTGCGCGGCCGCTGCGCCGGCATAGTCGGCGGGTAGCGCGATCGCGGGGCGGACATAGGCCGGCAGGGTCGAGCAGGCGCCGAGCGATAGCGCTGCGAGCCCGGCCGCCAATACCCGGCGCGCGGCGACAAAAGAAGGCATGAGCAAGGAAACGGACATCGGGCGCTCCTGTCAGCGCGGCGTGGCAAAAGCCGCGTGCGGGGCCGCCGCGGTCGACATGGCCGGTGTTCCCGGCGCCTCGGGCGTATTCGCGGTAGCGGCCGGCGCCGCGCTCGCCACGCTCATCACCTGGACCCGCTCGCCGGCCGCCAGCGCGTCGCCGGGGTTGTCGATCACGCGATCCGACGTAGCCAGTCCGGTCGTGATTTCGACACGAGTGCCGAAGTCCCGCCCGATCCGCACGCGCCGCAAGGCCACGCGACCGTCACCGGCGACGGTCGCTACCGTCACGCCGTCGGGGCGAAACAGCAGGGCACTGACCGGGAGTTCGAGCGCGGGGCGCGCGCTGGCGATCTGCAGGTGCGCTCGTGCGTAAGCGCCGGGCAGCAAGGCACCATCGCCGTTGTCGACGTCGATCTCGACGCGCAGGGTGCGTGTGGCGGGATCGATCGCGCCGCTGCTGCGTGCCACGCGCGCGGCAAAGCGCCGGCCGGGATACTGCGGCGAGCTCAGGTAGACGCCGGTGCCGGCCGCGATGCCGGCGGCGCTGTCCTGCGGTACGTCGACGAACACGCGCAGCCGGTCGGTCTGCTGGAGGTGGAACAACTCGCCGGTCTGCCCGGCTGAGCCGGGCGTGCCGCCGGCCGTCACCAGCGTGCCGAGGTCGACGTTGCGTGCCGTGACCACGCCGGCGAACGGTGCCGTCACACGCTCGAACGAAACCAGTTGCGCGAGATGCGCGACATTCGCCTGGGCCGCCTCGAGCAACGCCCGCTTGGCGTTCATGTCCGCACGTCGGGTGTCGGCGTCCTGCTGCGAGACCGATTGCGTCTTCAGCATCCGTGCCCAGCGCTCGGAGGTCGATGCCGCGTAATCGTAGTTCGCCTGCGCGACGGCCTGGTCGGCGCGCGCCTGCTTCAACTGGGCGTCGAGATCGGGTGCGGCGATGCGTGCCAGCACCTCGCCCGCCTTCACGCGCGTGCCGATATCGGTGCGCCAGCTGTCGACATAGCCGCTGGTGCGTGCGTAGATCGCCGTGTCGGCGAACGGCGCCACCGCGCCGGGCAGGATCAGTTCCTGGTCGGCGGGCGCCCGGGCCGGCAGCACGACCGTGACGGGCAGTGCCTGCTGGTCGGCGGTTTGCGCCTGGCGGGCGGCGCGCGCCGCGACGCGCGGCACGATGCCGATCGCGAGCATCGCGGCGAAGGCGGCAGCCAGCGCGAGCGGCATCACGAAAGGCCGCCGGCGAGGCGCGGCAGCCGGCTCGGGGGCTTCGGGCGCGGCGCCGGGCTCGGATTCGCCGGGAACAGGGTCGTGCGGGTGGTTCATGATCGGATCGAGTGGATGGCGGTGGACAGGGGGCGGCTCAGTGGGCGTCGGTAGCGGTCGCGTCGGTCGGTGCCGCCTTGGCGCCGCAACCGGCGAGCCGGCGGTGGGCCAGGCCGAACATCACCGGCACGAACAGCAGGGTCGACAGCGTGCCGAACGCAAGCCCGCCGATCACGGCGCGGCCCAGTGGCGCGTTCTGCTCGCCGCCGTCGCCCAGGCCGAGCGCCATCGGCAACATGCCGATCAACATCGCGAGCGCGGTCATCACCACCGGCCGGAAGCGCGTGAAGCCGGCCTCCAGCGCCGCCTGCCAGGGCGGCGTGCCTTCGCGCAGCAGCTCACGCGCGGCATTGACCACCAGGATGCTGTTGGCGGTCGCGATGCCGACGCAGAGGATGGTCCCGGTCAGCGCGGGTACCGACAGGGTGGTGTGCGTGGCGAACAGCATCCAGGCGATGCCGGCCAGCGAGGCGGGCAGGCCGGCGACGATCACGGCCGGATCGAGCCAGGACTGGAAGTTCACCACCATCAGCAGGTAGACCAGCCCGATCGCGAACAGCAGCCCGGCCAGCAGCCCCGAGAACGAAGCGTTCATGGCCTGCACCTGGCCCCGCAGCACGATGCGCGAGCCCGGCGGCAATTGCGCGCGCGCGGCATTCACCAGCTTGGTCACGTCGGCGGCCACGCCGCCCAGGTCGCGCCCTTGCGCGGATGCATAGATGTCGAGCACCGGCTGCACGTTGTAATGCGAAACCACGGCCTGCTGGCTGACGCGCGAGAAGCTGCCGAGCGAGCCCAGCAGGTTGCGCGCCGCGGCGCCGGCCGGCCCGGCGCCGCCGGGCTGGGGCGAGGGCATCGGCAGGTTGGCGAGCGCCTGCAGCGAGTCGATGTCGTACTGCGGCGCCTCGATCGTGATCGGGTAGCTCACGCCGTTGGCCGGATCGAGCCAGAAGTTCGGCGAGGTCTGCGAACTGCCTGACAGCGCGATCAGCAGGTTCTGCGAGACGTCGCGCTGCTGAAGGCCCGCCAGGATGGCTCGCGTGCGATCGACCTCGACATGGATGGCGGGCTCGTCGCCCGGCTGCTGGATACGCGGGTCCACCAGCCCCGGCACGCCGCGCAGTTGCGCGAGCAACCTGTTCGCGACGGCGCGGTTGGCGTCGAGCCGGTTGCCGACGATCTGGATGTCGATCGGCGAGGGCAGCCCGAAATTGAGGATCTGGCTGACGATATCGGCCGGCAGGAAGGCAAAGCCGACACCGGGGAACGCTGCGCCCAGCGTATTGCGCAGGCGCGCGACGTAGCCGGCGGTCGGGGCATGGCCCGGTTTCAGGGTGATCAGCACGGTGGCGTCCTCGGTGCCGATCGCGCCGCTGGAGTCGTAGCTGAGATTGATGCCGCTGACCGGCACGCCGATAGTGTCGAGCATCGAGGCAATCCGATCCGGGGGAATCACGCTTCGGATGCTCGCTTCCACTTCGTCGGTGAGCCGTGCGGTTTGTTCGATCCGGGTGCCGGTCGGCGCGCGCAGGTGCAGGCGGATCTCGCCGGTATCGACGGCGGGGAAGAAGTCGCGGCCGGCGAACGCGAACAGCGAGAACGAAGCGAGGCAGGCCAGCGCGAAGCCGGAGATCACCGCGCGGCGATGACGGATCGCCCCGGCGAGCAGGCCGCGATAACGCGCGCGCAGCGCCTCGAAACGGTGCTCGAAGCTTCGCTGGAAGCGCGCCAGCGGGCCGCGCGCCGTGCCCGAGGGGGCGTGCAGCAGCCACATCGCGAGGGTCGGCACCAGGGTGCGCGACAGCAGGTAGGAGGCGGCCATCGCGAAGATCACGGCTTGCGCCATCGGCACGAACAGATAGCGCGCCACGCCGGTGAGCAGGAACATCGGCGCGAACACGATGCAGATCGACAGGGTCGAGACGAAGGTCGGCACGGCGATCTCGCCCGCGCCGGTCAGGATCGCGTCCTCGAGCACCGCGCCGCGCTCGAGGTGGTGCGTGATGTTCTCGATCGCGACGGTCGCGTCGTCGACCAGGATCCCCACCGCCAGCGCGAGCCCGCCCAGGGTCATGATGTTGATGGTCTGGCCCAGCGCCGCCAGCGCGAGCAGCGAGCTGAGCACGGCCAGCGGGATCGACACCGCGATGATCAGCGTCGCGCGCCAGCTGCCGAGGAACAGCAGGATCATCAGCGCGGTCAGGCAGGCGGCGATCAGCGCCTCGCGCACCACGCCCTGGATCGCCGATTTCACGAACACCGACTGGTCGCCCAGCGGCGTGATGTTCAGCGCCTTGGGCAGGCCGGCGGCGATCTGCGGCAGCAGCGCCTTGACCTGGCCGATGATCGACAGCGTCGAGGCGCTGCCGGTCTTCTCGATCGTCAGCAGCGCGGCGCGCTTGCCGTCGGCGCGCACGATGTTGGTCTGCGGCACGTAGCCGTCGCGCACGTGGGCGACGTCGCGCAGGTAGATCACGCCGCCGCCGAGCGCCTTCACGGGCAAGTCGTTCAGCGCGGCGATGGTTTGCGTGCTGCCGTTCATCTCCACGTTGTACTCGCGCGCGCCGATCTTCGCCGAACCGCCCGGCAGGATCAGGTTCTGCGCGTTGACGGCATTGACCACGTCGATCGGCGAGAGCCCCTTGGCCTGCAGCGCGCGCGAGTCGAGATCGACCACGATCGAGCGGACCTTGCCGCCGAACGGCAAGGGTACCGCCGCGCCCTGGACGGTGGCGAGCTGGGTGCGGATGAAGCTGTTGCCGAGGTCGTAGAGCTGCTGCTCGGGCAGGCTGTGGCTCGACAAGCCGAGCTGCAGGATCGGCACGGTCGAGGCGCTGTAGGTGATGATGTTCGGCGGCAGCGTGCCGGGCGGCAGCACGCGCAGGATCGACGAGGCGTTGCTGACGGTCTGCGAGATCGCGCGATTGATGTCGGCGCCGGGATGGAAGAACACCTTGATCACCGAGACGCCGTTCAGCGACTGCGATTCGATGTGCTCGATGTCGTCGACGTCGGAGCTGAGCGCGCGCTCGTAGATCGAGGTGATCCGGTGCGCCATGTCCTCGGCCGAGAAGCCGTTGTACTGCCAGACGATGCTGACGACGGGAATGTCGATGTTCGGAAAGATGTCGGTCGGCATGCGCAGTATCGCGAGCGGGCCGGCGATCGCGATCAGCAGCGCGAGCACGACGAAGGTATAGGGCCGGCGCAGGGCCAGCCGGACGATCCACATGGCGGTTCCTTCCGGTCGGAGAAGCGGGGCGGCGCGCACGGCGCGACGGCAGGCGCCAGTGTCGCGGCGCGGTGGACACCGCGTTCTGACACGAACATGACGAAATCGTCATGCGGCGCGGATGTCGATTTCGTCATCGAGCGGTCAAGCTGCCGGCAAGATGCGGCGCACAGAATGGCCGTGCGGTCCGATCAGGCTTCGAGGCATGAAACGCCGGCGGACCCGACCCTGCCATCGACGATTTGGAGGAAAGCCATGCCCAAGGCAATTCGCTGGTTCGCGGCCGCTTGCGCCGCATGCGTCGCGTCGCTCGCGCTGTCCGCGCAGGCGTTCGCGAAAGTGGACAACAATGGACTGACGCGCGACGAGGTGCGCGCGCAACTGATCGACGCGCAGCGCGACGGCGTGGTGCCGACCACGGATGCGCAATACCCGCCTTCGGCGGTGATGGTCGCGCGCAATCGCGAGCTGTATGCGATCGCGCACCAGGGCAGCACGGAATCGGGCACGCGCACCGCGGCGGCCGAAGGCCGGCCTTAAGCTGCCGTCAAGCCTGGACGCGCCATGCTGGCCGCAGTGCCGTCCTCCGGAGGTTGCCCACCGCCGGGGAGCGGCATCGATGGAAACCGGGACACGCTGGGCTAGTCAACCAAGCGACCGAGTTGCTGCCGATGCAAATGGATATGGAGGACAACCAGGACGCGTAATGGACACGGATCGTCAACCTGGACATGCGGTTCTGGCGTCGAGGAAAGTCGAACCCGCTCGGACTCGACTGCGGCGTGGAAGGCGTGTCGTGCGAGCCGGCGCACGATCACGGTTGCGCCGACCAGATAGGCCAGCACGAGGTGATGGAAGAGCGGGGTGGTGAAATCCCGAGTGGGCACGCCCAGCAAGAGGATCGACAACAACATCGCTGATTGTGCCGCGAGTGCGGCCAGTGACGCGACCAGCAGGTCGGCGCGGCATGCATCGAGCGGTGCGACGCCGAAAGCGGGACGCGGGCCATGCAAGGGCCGCAGACGGGAAAGGAGCGAGACGCGGGACATGGCTTCGAGTCTGTGTAAGGTGCGATAGGGCGCGACACCCGGCGGACGGCGGAAACAGTGGCGATGCTATGGCTGCCCGGTTGTCGAATTGACAGACCGTTGACAGGTTCAAGTCATGCATTAATAATGAGAATTATTCTCAATTACGGGCGGTTCTCGCTCTCCGCTGAACGTGACTGGCCTGCCCCGCGACGCCGCCGACACATCGCTGATCGGTACCCTGGTCAAGCATTACGACGATCTGGTGAACCATGTCCGTCATCGTTTTGGCGACCGCGCCTTCGCACGAGACGTGGTGCAGGATGTCTGCGTGCAGTTATTGCAGCGGCCGCCGGACGAGCGTATCCATACGCCGCTGGCGTTCCTCAGGCATTTGTCGATCCATCGCGCGATCGATCGGTGGCGCGGCGAGGAGGCTCGTGCCACCCACGTCGACCTGACCGGTCTGGCTGCGCCGGATATTCGTTCGGATGATGTGGACGGAGAGCAAGTCTTGACCTACCAGCAAACCGTACGCGAACTGGAACGGATAATCGACGATCTGCCTGCCAGGTGTCGCGAGGTCTTCATTCTCCATAAGCTGCATGAACTTTCGCAGGACGAAGTGGCTGCCGAGTTGCGTATTTCACGTAACATGGTCGCCAAACATCTCGCCCGTGCGATGGTTGCACTGGCGCCGGTCCTTCAAACTCCGTTGCGAACCGCGACGTCGAATCACGATGCAGCCTGAGCATTCCCGCCGTACCGATTCCGCCGACCCGCCCGAGGACGCCCTCGGCGACTATCTCGGCGCGCTGCGCGAGCGCTATCCGCTCGACGTGGTGCGCCGCCGGGTGTCCCGCCGCCGTGCCCTGCGGCGCACCGCCGGCGGCGTGGCCTTGTGCGCCGTGCTCGGCGTGGCGGCGTGGCGCGTCGATCCCGCCTATCGCGTCGAGCAACTGGATACGGCAGTCGGCGAGCATCGCGACTGGCATCTCGCCGACGGCACCCGGGTGGTGCTCAATACCGGCTCGGCCGTGAGCGTCGAATGGCGGCTGCGCTCGCGCCGGCTTGTCGTCGAGCGTGGCGAGGCCTACGTCGAGGTCGCGCATTCCGCGCTGCGCCCGTTGATCACGCTGGCCGGCGGCGCGGTGATTCGCGATATCGGTACCGCGTTCATGGTGCGCCGCGAGGCGGCGCTCACGCGGGTGGGGGTGCAAAGCGGCGCGGTCAGCGTCGCGCTGGCCGGCCAGCCGCCCGCCGAACTGCGCCGCGGCCAGCAGGTCGAGCTCGATACGGCCGCCGGTCGCATCGAGGCCGTGCAAACCCTGGACGAGGACTCGCTCGCCTGGGTGCAGGGCCGCCTGTGGTTCGATCGCACGCCCTTGCCGAGCGTGGCCGCCGAGATCCAGCGCTACCGCGCCGCGCCGGTGCGGGTAGCGCCCGACGCGGCCGCGCTCACGCTGTCGGGCCAGTTCAACAGCGCCGACGTCGATACCCTGATCGACCTGTTGCCGCGTGTGCTGCCGGTGCGCGTCACGCACCAGGCCGACGGCGCCGTCCTGATCGCGCGTCGCTAGACAGACCGCCGGCGCTCGGCTCGCCGGCGGTTTCTCCCGTTTCCTCAAAAAATATTTTCACCGGGACGTCAACAAACCGGGAGGCCGATCCGGCAACCCTCGTAGAACGTGTTCAACAATTCTGCGAGGAGTGGCGGCAATGGGTTTCACGGGGCGCCGGTTGGCGATCGGACGATATGTATCGGTGGCGCTCGCAAGCACTTGCGTGTCGGCCATCGCCTGGGGGCAGGGCGCGGCGCAGCGCTACGAGATTCCCGCGCAGCGGCTCGACCGCGCGCTCAATGTATTCGCGCGCCAGTCCGGTACGCAGTTGCTGTTCGCGCCGTCGCTGGCCGAATCGCGCACCAGCCAGGCCGTGCAAGGGGAGATGGCGCCGGCCGACGCGCTGGCGCGCCTGCTGTCCGGCACCGGGCTGCGGGCCCGGGCCACGGCGGCCGATATCTTTACGATCGACATCGCGCCGGCCGCATCGGGCGCGGCGCGTGCGCCGATGCCGGCCGCCGAACTGGCCGCGATCGAGGTCTCGACGGAGCGCACGCACAGCGATCTGGTGCGTCCGACGCGGCAGGCCACCGTGATCGACCGCGCCGAGCTGCAGCAGCTCCAGGGCGGCTCGAACAATCTGGCCACGGTACTCAGCAAGGCGGTGCCGGGCTTCGCCGATTCGAGCCACACCATTACCGACTATGGCCAGACGCTGCGCGGTCGCAACGTGCTGGTGCTGGTCGACGGCGTGCCGCTCAATACCAACCGCGATTCCGCTCGCAACCTCGCCAACATCGATCCGAACGACATCGAGAAGGTCGAGGTCCTGCGGGGCAGCAATGCGATCTACGGCAGCGGCGCGACGGGGGGCATCGTCTCGGTCACGACGCGGCCGGCGGGCGGCCCGCCGCGCGCCGAAACCACGTTTTCGATGGAAACGCCGCTGTCGCACCTGGGCAGCGGCGGCCTGGGCGGCACCCTGCGGCAGTTCTTCAGCGGCAGCCACGGTCCGCTCGACTACGAGTTCAACGTCAGCGGCCAGCATGTCGGCAGCTCCTACGACGCACGTGGGCATCGCATCGCGCCGGAGCCGAGCCAGGGCGACCTGTTCGATTCGGACATCTACAGCGTGGGCGGCAAGCTCGGCGCGCGGATCGACGCGAACCAGCGCATCGTGTTCTCGGCCAGCCACTACGACGCGAAGCAGGACACGCATGTCGGCAGCGACCCCTCGGTGGCGAAGCTGCCGCCCGGCACCGCGGTGGCGCGGCCGCTCGACGGGCTGCAGCTCGCCGACCAGAACCGCATCCGCAATACCATCCTGAACCTGCAGTACGAGAACAAGGACGTGTACGGCAGCACGGTGTCGACGCAGTTCTACTACCGGGATTACTTCACGCGCTTCGCGCCCTTCGACGCGCGCGCGGTCGCCACGCGCGGCAACAACATCGACCAGGTGATGCAGGATTCGACCGTGTTCGGCAGCCGCCTGACGATCACCACGCCGCTCGACCAGGCCAGGCGCACCAAGCTGCTGTGGGGCGCGGACTTCAACCAGGAACGCAGCGACATGCCGGACGACATCTTCTCGCCGGCGGCCTACGATGCGAGCGGCGGCCTCGTTTACCAGAAGACCGGGCGCCTGATGTACCTGCCGCCGCTGACCACGCGCAGCATCGGCGGCTTCGCGCAATTGCAGCACAAGTTCAACGAGCGATGGTCGGCCGAGGGCGGCATCCGCTACGAGCACGCCAGCGCGAGCTTCGACGATTTCACGCCGCTCTCGCAACTGCGTGCGGCCAGGCCCTATCGCGTGCCGGGCGGCTCCACCGGCTTCGGCGCCTGGCTGTTCAACGCGGGCCTGTCCTATGCGCCGATCCCGGGGCAGACGGTCTATGCCTCGTTCAGCCAGGGCTTCCAGCTTCCCGACGTCGGCCTGCAACTGCGCAACGCCACCACCGGCTTCGATATCGGCTCGTCGAGCCTGGCGCCGGTCAAGACCAACAACTACGAGATCGGCTGGCGCGGCAACCTCGGCAACCAGGCCGACGGCACGCTCGCGCTGTTCTACACGACCTCCGAGCTCGGCGACGTGCAGAGCTTCAACAATGGCCTGATCCTGACGCGCACGGCCGAGCGGATCGCCGGCGTGGAGGCCAGCGTGGACTGGCTGTCCGCCAGCGAGAAGTGGGGCATCGGCGGCACGGCCACGTATCTGCAAGGCCGCGAGCGGCCGCAAGGCAGCGCCAACTACCAGGACATGACCGGCTATCGCATCCCGCCGCTCAAGCTCACCGCCTATCTCGAGTACCGGCCCACGCCGCGCTGGAGCAACCGCCTGCAGGGCACCTTCTACGCGGCGCGCGACTACCGGCTCAACGGCAAGATCGGCTTCGGCCGGCTCGAGGTGGCGAGCTATACCACGCTCGACCTGATGTCGACCTGGCAGATCAGCAAGCAGGACAAGCTCGGCGTCGGCGTGGAGAACCTGCTGAACCGCTACTACCTGCCGCTCTACAGCCAGCTCATGCGCAACAGCAATAACACCAGCCGGTTGCCCGCCGCCGGCGCGGTCCTGAGCGCGAGCTACACGCACCGCTGGTAATCCGGCAGGGCGCCGATCGGGCGCCTTGCCGTTTCGATTCGTAATGAGACGCAATCTCATTATTTTTTGAGCGTTTTCAACAGGAGGCAAGCATGATCGGAAACGACATCGTGGATTGCATCGGCGCGACGCCGCTGGTGCGGCTCGGGCGCATGTTCGGGCCGCGGGCGCAGGTGTTCGCCAAGCTCGAGATGCTGAACCCGGCGGGCAGCATCAAGGACAGGCCCGCGCGCTACATCGTCGAGCGCGGCCTCGCCGACGGCAGCATCGCGCCCGGCGCGCATGTGGTCGAGAGTTCGTCGGGCAATCTCGCGATCGCGCTGGCGATGGTGTGCAGCGTGAAGGGCCTGCGCTTCACGGCCGTGGTCGACCCGAAGATCTCGTCGACCAACCTGCAGATCCTGCGCGCCTACGGGGCCGGCATCGAGCGCGTGACCGAGCGTGACAGCCAGGGCGGCTACCTGGAGACGCGCATCGCCCGCGTGCGCGAGTTGCTCGCGGCGGAACCGGGCGCGGTCTGGATCAACCAGTACGGCAATCCGCGCAACTGGGAGAGCCACTTCCATGGCGAGGGCGACGAGATCGCGCGCGCGCTCGGCGAGCCGGCCGACCTGCTGGTGCTCGGCGTCAGCACCTCCGGCACCATCCTCGGCCTCGCGCGGCGCCTGCGCGAAGCCTGGCCCGGGCTGCGCGTGGTCGGTGTCGACGCGGTCGGCTCGGTGCTGTTCGGCGCCAGGCCGGGGCCGCGCGAGCTGCCTGGAATCGGCGCGAGCCGCGTGCCCGAACTGCTGTGCCGCGACGACATCGACCAGGTGATCCATGTCGACGACCACGACGCGGCGCTCGGCTGCCGCCGGCTGCTGGCCGCCGAGGGGATCTTCGCGGGCGGTTCGTCGGGCGCGGTGGTGGTGGCGATCGAGCGGCTGCTGGCGAGCGCGCCCGCCGCCGCGCGACCCCCGCGCATCGTCACGCTGCTGCCCGATCGAGGCGAGCGTTATCTCGACACCGTCTACGACGATGCCTGGCTCGCGCGTGTCGCGGCCGCGCGCCGTCATTCGGCCGCCCCGATCGAGGCGGCATTTCCCGTTTCCCTGTCCGAGGCGATTCACTGACATGCACGATTCCCGTACCGAAACCGGCTTGCTCTACCTGGGCCGGCAAGACCTCGTCGCGCTCGGCGGCGACCGCTCGCAAGCCTATGTCGACGCGATCGCCGACGGCCTCGCGCTGCATGCGCGGCGTGCCTTTGTCCAGCCGCTCAAGCCCTATCTGCGCTGGCCCGGCGCCGACCATATCGCCGACCGCATCATCGCGATGCCGTGTTATGTGGGCGGCGCGGACCCGATTGCCGGGCTCAAGTGGATCGGCAGCCGCCAGCACAATCCGGCGCGCCACGGCCTGGCGCGCGCCAGCGCGGTGATCGTGCTGAACGACGCCGACACGAATTACCCGCTGGCGATCCTCGAGGGCGGCCTGATCAGCGGCATGCGCACCGCGGCCATCAGCGCGGTGGCGGCACGCCACCTGGCGCGGCCCGGTTTCGCCGAGGTCGCCTGCATCGGCTGCGGGCCGATCGCGCGGATGCAGATCCAGACGCTGGTCGAGCAGTTCGACTCGATCCGCCGGATCCGCGTGTTCGACCTCTCGGCCGAGGCGATGCGGGCATTTGCATGCTGGCTCGGCGAGCGCTACCCGCATCTGGCCTGCGACGAGGCCCCCAGCGCCGAGGCCGCCGTGCGCGGCGGCGAGGTGGTGGTGACCTGCACCGTGGCCGACGCGCCCTACCTCGAATTCGACTGGATCCAGCGCGGCGCCTTCGTCTGCAACGTCTCGATCATGGATGTCCACAAGGACGTGTACGAACGCGTGGAGAAGGTCGTGGTCGACGACTGGGAGCAGTCGAACCGCGAGAAGAAGATCATCAACCAGCTCGTGCTCGAAGGGCGCTTCAGCCGCGAGCGGCTGCATGCCGAACTGGGCGAGATCGTGATCGGCGAGCGTCCGGGCCGCGAGAACGACGACGAGATCATCCTGCTCAATCCGATGGGAATGGCGCTCGACGACATGGTCTGCGCGCGGCACTTCTACCGGCTCGCGCAACAGCGCGGCGTCGGCACGCGGCTGGCCCTGCTATGAGCGAGCTCGCGATCGCGGTCTGCGCCGAGGCCGAAGGCGAGCACCGACTGGCCCAGGACCTGTTCGATGCGCTCTGGCTCGAGAACGCCTTCGGTTTTCGCGAGCGAGCGGCCTGGCACGGCGCCTGCCTGGCGGTGCCGCTCGGGGCGGGGCGCTCGCTGGTCTGGCGCGGACGGCGCGTGGCCGGCTGGCG
>NZ_VWWC01000069.1:0-34629 GCF_011753175.1 Burkholderia sp. Cy-637
CCCTTTAGCCTGATGACCATAGCGAGTCGGTACCACCCCTTCCCATCCCGAACAGGACCGTGAAACGACTCCACGCCGATGATAGTGCGGATTGCCCGTGTGAAAGTAGGTAATCGTCAGGCTTCCCCCATGACAACCCCCGTTGCCCAAAGGCAGCGGGGGTTTTGTCTTTCTGCGCTGCCCAAACGCAGCCTTCCATGCCTATCCCCTTGCGCACAAGCATCTTCTCATCGCGCTAAGATCTGGAAGAACTTGATCAGGAGGGCAACGTGAATATCGGTGAAGCCGCGCGCGCATCGGGCGTCAGCGCAAAGATGATTCGTTATTACGAAAGTGTCGGCCTGATCGAGCCGGTCCAGCGCACCGATGCGGGTTATCGCACTTACGGCGGCAACGAGGTCCACCTGCTGAAATTCATCCGGCAAGCGCGTCGCCTTGGTTTTCTTGTTGACGATGTGCGCAAGCTTCTGGCGCTCTGGCAGGACCGTGCAAGAGCAAGTGCAGAGGTGAAGGTGATCGCGCTCGAGCACGTATCGGAGCTCGATAAACGCATCGCCGAACTGACCGATATGCGCAATACGTTGGCAAAGCTCGCCGCCCACTGTCACGGCGACGATCGTCCGGACTGCCCGATCCTCGAGGAACTGGCTGCCCCGGATGAGCACCATTGTGGTGCGATGCGGCGGCAGTTTTGATCGCGTCCTTTTCGGATATATCCTTGAAAATCAAGGGGTTGATGGGGATGTTGGTCAATTATTCCAAATCGGCATGCCACCCATTCGTGCATTTCATTAGCAAACTGGTGCGCTCTCGCTATAATTCGGGATAACCCTATACGGGATATCCCTTATCCAGATTCACCGAGGGATCTCAAACTTCCTTGGAGAGCATCATGGTTGCCTACATCGTTGAAAAGCTGAGCTACTGGTTCGAATCCGCTGAACGTGAGCGTCGCGAAGCCTACCTGGCCTCGTCGAGCGACATCGTTCAACTCGAGCAGCGCATTCGCGCCCTCGAAACGAACGGCTACTCGCTGTAAGTCGTACCGGCGTCGGTCGCATGCGCTGAGCATGCGAAGCATGAAGAGCCCCGAAATTGTCGGGGCTTTTGCTTTTTGGGGCTCCGGGTGTCTAGCGCGTGCTTGGGGAGCGGCTGTATCGTTTCGACATGGACACGACAGCGAGGATGGATGGCATGAACCAGGGAATCTTTTTCCACCGCGCCGGAGCTCGGTGTGCCTGGATGGCTGCGATGCTTGTCGTGATGGCCGGGGGCGGCCATGCGATGGCGAAGGAAGATCGGCAACCAGTTGTGCTCGACACGCAAACCGGAATCCACGACGGTCGTTCAGGTGTCGTGCTGCAGACCGCTCCGCTGAATCCGACCCCGATCGTGGCGCCTGCGCAAATTTGGCAGCCTGCACAGTTGCCGCAGGACAATCAACAAACGCCGTTGATCGTCGCTCCCTATATTCGCGTCCCAACCGATTCAGGGCCGCGCCGATAAGACAAATGCTGGGCGTGCTTATCAGGCGCTGCGCAGCTCGATGCCGAACTTGGCACCGCCGTCCTGGCCCAATGTCTCGACTAGGTATGGCAGGGCTTCTCGCATCGATTCCGCCAGCGTGTAGGGCGGATTCAGAATGAACATCCCGCTTCCATAGAGCCCGAAACCGTCAGCTGGTGGGTTGCTGACGGTCAGAGTCAGGTGCAGCCAGTTGGTCGTCTGCAGGCGCTTCAACTGATCCGGGAACCGCTCCGATTCCGGGCGTTTCACCTGCGGATACCAGATCGCATAACAGCCGGTCGAAAAGCGCTTCAAACCTTCTTCCACGCACGTGATCGTCCGGGCGTAGTCACGCTTGTCTTCATACGAAGGATCGATCAGCACCAGGGCGCGCCTCGGCGCGGGCGGCAGCAGTGCCTTGAGTCCTTCGAAGCCGTCGGCCGCGAAAATCATCGCTCGACGACCTGCATCGCGGAAATTGTGCCGCAGAACACCGATCTCGGTGCTGTGCGCCTCGAACAGCCGCATCCGATCCTGTTCACGCAGCAGGCGCCACGCGAAGTAGGGCGAGCCAGGGTAGAAGCGCAGATCCGGGGTTTCATTGCAGGCGCGAATCTCGGCGACATAATCGGCCAGGGCAGCCGGCAGGTCATCGGCATTCCACAGCTTCTCGATGCCGGTCTCGTATTCGGCCGTCTTGGCGGCGAAACCTTCGTCGAGCGCATAGATCCCGGCGCCGGCATGCGTATCGATATACCAGTACGACTTGTCCTTCTTGTTCAGGTAATGAAGCAACTGGACGACGACGGCGTGCTTCAGCACGTCGGCATGGTTGCCGGCATGGAATGCGTGGCGATAACTGAACATGGCAGGATAAGACGTAGAAAATCGGATTCGATGGCGCGAGCGCGATGCCGGCGCCACCAAGGCGGCGCCGGCCCGCGGGACTCGCGCGGCCGGGTATTGTACGCGACCGTGCCTACTGCGCCTGGTCGCCGACGATTTCCTCGATGCGCTGCTTCAATTCCGGCGTGATACGTGCGGCAACCTCGATGGCCTTCATGTTCTCGCCGATCTGCTCGACACGCGAGGCGCCGGTAATCACGGTGCTGACGTTCGGATTCTTGAGCGTCCAGGCGATCGCGAGTTGGGCGAGCGTGCAGCCGAGCTCGTCGGCGACCTTCGCGAGCTTGCCGACGGCTTCGTTTTTTGCCGGATGTGTCAACTGCTCGCGCAGCCAGTCATAACCCTGCACCGCGGCCCGGCTGCCGGCCGGTACGCCGTCGCGATACTTGCCGGTCAGCAGCCCGGAAGCCAGCGGGCTCCAAGTAGTCAGGCCCAGGCCGATGTCCTCGTAGAGCCGATGGTATTCCTGCTCGACGCGGCGGCGATGAAACAGGTTGTACTGCGGCTGCTCCATCACCGGCTTGTGCAGATGATGCCGCTCGGCAATCTCGTAGGCGGCCCGGATCTCGTCGGCGCTCCATTCCGAGGTGCCCCAATAGAGCGCCTTGCCGCGCGCGATCATATCGCTCATCGCCCAGACCGTTTCCTCGATCGGCGTGTTCGGATCCGGCCGATGACAGAACACCAGATCGACGTAATCCAGTTGCAAGCGACGCAGCGAGCCGTCGATCGCGTCCATCAGGTACTTGCGATTCAGCGTGTGATACTGGTTCGGCGCTTCCGCCAGGCCCCAGAAGAACTTGGTCGACACCACGTAGCTGACGCGCGACCAGCCGAGCGCCTTCAGCGCCTCGCCCATGATTTCCTCGGACTGCCCCTTCGCATAGACTTCGGCGTTGTCGAAGAAATTGATGCCGGCGTCACGTGCCGCGGCCAGCGACTCGCGCGCGGCTCGATGATCGACCTGGTTGCCATAGGTGACCCACGAGCCGATCGACAATTCGCTGACCTGCAGCCCGGACCGGCCCAACCGCCTGTAATTCATCGTCACTCTCCTCGAATTTGGGACAGCGGCTAGCTTAGCCCGTTTGCCGACAGCATGCAGGAGGCTTCATGCACAATAGCAGCGCCGCGCCTGCGGCGGCACCTGGCCGAACGGCCGGCTTGTCGCGCAGGGCCCGGCAATGATTTCATTGGATCTGAGCACTGAATCGGGAGACGTCGAAATGGATTCGAAACTGGACGGCAAGGTTGCCGTGGTCACCGGCGCCGCAAGCGGCATCGGCAAGGAAATCGCGTTGGAACTGGCCAGGGCGGGCGCCGCCGTGGCGATCGCCGACCTGAACCAGGACGGCGCGAACGTCGTGGCCGAGCAGATCAAGGCGGCCGGCGGCAAGGCGATCGGCGTGGCGATGGACGTCACCAACGAGGACGCCGTCAATGCCGGCATCGACAAGGTCGCCGCCGAGTTCGGCTCGGTCGACATCCTGGTCTCGAACGCGGGCATCCAGATCGTCAATCCGATCGAGAACTACTCGTTCTCCGACTGGAAGAAGATGCAGGCGATCCACGTCGACGGCGCCTTCCTGACCACCAAGGCCGCGCTCAAGCACATGTACAAGGACGATCGCGGCGGCGTGGTGATCTACATGGGTTCGGTGCACTCGCACGAGGCCTCGCCGCTGAAGTCGGCCTACGTGACGGCCAAGCACGGCCTGCTGGGTTTGGCGCGCGTGCTGGCCAAGGAAGGCGCGAAGCACAACGTGCGCTCGCATGTGGTGTGCCCGGGCTTCGTGCGCACGCCGCTGGTCGACAAGCAGATCCCCGAGCAGGCCAAGGAGCTCGGCATCAGCGAGGAGGAAGTGATCAAGCACGTGATGCTGGGCAACACCGTCGACGGCGTGTTCACCACGGTGGAAGACGTCGCCAAGACGGTGCTGTTCCTGTCGGCCTTCCCGAGCGCCGCGCTCACGGGCCAGTCCTTCATCGTCAGCCACGGCTGGTTCATGCAGTAAGGCCTGCATCGCACCAATGAAAAACGCGCTCCGCAGAGCGCGTTTTCGAGGCAAACCGGCGCGATCCGATCGCGCCGGCAGGCTTACTTCAGGACGGCGGCAACCGCGGCCGCGACCGCGTCGATGTTGCGCGTGTTCAGCGCGGCCACGCAGATCCGGCCCGTGCTGACGGCATAGATGCCGAATTCTTCGCGAAGGCGGTCGACTTGCGCCGCGGTCAGGCCCGAGTACGAGAACATGCCGCGTTGCGCGTTGATGAAGCCGAAATCACGATCCACGCCGCTTGCCTTCAGGCGTTCGACCAGGCCGTTGCGCATCGCGCGGATGCGATCGCGCATCTCGCCCAGTTCCTGCACCCACGAGGCGTACAGCTCCGGCGAGGCCAGCACGGCCGAGACCAGGGCGCCGCCATGGGTCGGCGGGTTCGAGTAGTTCGTGCGGATCACGCGCTTGAGCTGCGAGAGCACGCGCGTGGCTTCGTCCTTGCTCGAGGTGATGATCGACAGCGCGCCGATGCGTTCGCCGTACAGCGAGAACGACTTCGAGAACGACGAGGACACGAACACGTTCAGGTCGGCCGCCGCGAACAGGCGCACGGCCGCGGCGTCGGCTTCGAGGTCTTCGCCGAAGCCCTGGTAGGCGATGTCAAGGAAGGGCACCAGTTGGCGAGCCTTAACGACCTCGACGACCTGCGCCCATTGCGCGTCGTTCAGGTCGACGCCGGTCGGGTTGTGGCAGCAGGCGTGCAGCACGACGATGGTGCCTGCCTCGTAGCTGTTCAGCGCGGCGAGCATCGCGTCGAAGTTCACGCCGTGGGTGGCCGCGTCGTAGTACGGGTAGGCCTCGACCTTGAAGCCGGCCGTCTCGAACAGCGCGCGGTGGTTTTCCCAGCTCGGGTCGCTGATCGCGACCTTGGCGTTCGGGTTCAGCGTGCGCAGGAAGTCCGCGCCGATCTTCAGCGCGCCGGTGCCGCCGATGGCCTGTGCCGTCACGACGCGGCCGGCCGCGATCAGTGCGGAATCCTTGCCGAGCAGCAGCTTCTGCACGGCCGCGTCATAGGCGGCGATACCGTCGATCGGCAGGTAGCCGCGCGGCAGGCCGGCTGCGACGCGTGCCTTTTCCGCATCGGCCACGGCGCGCAGCAGCGGGATCTTGCCTTCCTCGTTGGTGTAGACGCCGACGCCGAGGTTCACCTTGGTCGGGCGCGTATCGGCATTGAACGCTTCGTTGAGGCCCAGGATCGGATCGCGGGGCGCGAGTTCGACAGCGGAGAAGAGCGACATGATGATTTCGCAGCAGTAGTGGTGAAATGAAATCAGGGTCCGGATCCCGCGCGTCCCATGCGATGACGGGGGCGGGCCAGCGGACGGCGCCGATGCCGGGGCGAGCGGCGCGAATCCGGCTATTGTAGCGAATTGCGGCCTGGTTTCGGCCAAAGCCGGGGTGTCGTTGCAGGTATCGGTGGAGCGAAACGGCCATCGAACGCGTGTTGGAGCCCGGGGCAGACATCCTTGGAGGAGGCCCCTAGCCTCCTGGCGTCGATATCGCGGCAGGCTGCGCCTAACGGTCAGCCCGCTATTGACCGAAGCGCTAAAATACTCTTTTGCACGCGGCCAGGCCCTCGATCCATGTCCGAACACTCCCCTGAAGTCTCCGCCGAGCTCGACGAATCGAAGTTCGTGGCATTCGACGGTTCGCCGTTCCAGCTTTACCAGCCGTATCCGCCGGCGGGCGACCAGCCCACCGCGATCGAGACGCTCGTCGAGGGTGTCGAGGACGGCCTGTCGTTCCAGACGCTGCTCGGCGTGACGGGCTCCGGCAAGACCTTCACGATGGCAAACACCATCGCGCGGCTCGGCCGCCCGGCCATCGTGTTCGCGCCGAACAAGACGCTCGCCGCGCAGCTCTATGCCGAGTTCCGCGAGTTCTTCCCGCTCAACGCCGTCGAGTACTTCGTTTCGTACTACGACTACTACCAGCCGGAAGCCTATGTGCCGCAGCGCGACCTGTTCATCGAAAAGGACTCGTCGATCAACGAGCACATCGAGCAGATGCGCCTGTCGGCCACCAAGAGCCTGATGGAACGGCGCGACGTGGTGATCGTCGCGACCGTCTCGGCGATCTACGGTATCGGCAATCCCTCCGAGTACCACCAGATGATCCTGACGCTGCGCGCGGGCGACCGGATCGGCCAGCGCGACGTGATCGCCCGGCTGATCGCGATGCAGTACACGCGCAACGAGCAGGACTTCCAGCGCGGCACCTTCCGCGTGCGCGGCGACACCATCGACATCTTCCCGGCCGAGCATGCCGAGATGGCCGTGCGCGTCGAGCTGTTCGACGACGAGGTCGAGACGCTGCAGCTGTTCGACCCGCTCACCGGCCGGGTGCGCCAGAAGATCGTGCGCTTCACCGTCTATCCGTCCTCGCACTATGTGACGCCGCGCGACACCGTGATGCGTGCCGTCGAGACCATCAAGGACGAGCTGCGCGAACGGCTCGAGTTCTTCCACGGCGAGAACCGCCTGGTGGAGGCGCAGCGGCTCGAGCAGCGCACGCGCTTCGATCTCGAGATGCTGCAGGAGCTCGGCTTCTGCAAGGGCATCGAGAACTACTCGCGGCACTTCTCGGGCGCCGCGCCCGGCGAGCCGCCGCCGACCCTGGTCGACTACCTGCCGTCCGACGCGCTGATGCTGCTCGACGAATCGCACGTGCTGATCGGCCAGCTGAACGGCATGTACAACGGCGACCGCGCGCGCAAGGAAAACCTCGTCAACTACGGCTTTCGCCTGCCTTCGGCGCTCGACAACCGGCCGCTGAAGTTTCCCGAGTTCGAGCGCAAGATGCGGCAGGTGGTGTTCGTCTCGGCCACGCCGGCCGACTACGAGACCCGTGTGTCGGGCCAGACCGCCGAGCAGGTGGTGCGGCCGACCGGCCTGGTCGACCCCGAGATCGAGGTGCGGCCGGCCACCACCCAGGTGGACGACGTGCTGGCCGAGATCAACGAGCGCGTGAAGGCCGGCGAGCGCGTGCTGATCACCGTGCTGACCAAGCGGATGGCCGAGCAACTGACCGAATTCCTCGCCGATCACGGCGTGAAGGTCCGCTACCTGCACAGCGACATCGACACGGTCGAGCGTGTGGAGATCATCCGCGACCTGCGGCTCGGCACCTTCGACGTGCTGGTCGGGATCAACCTGCTGCGCGAGGGGCTCGACATCCCCGAGGTTTCGCTGGTGGCGATCCTCGACGCGGACAAGGAGGGTTTCCTGCGCGCCGAGCGTTCGCTGATCCAGACCATTGGCCGGGCCGCGCGCAACGTCAACGGCAAGGCGCTGCTCTACGCCGATCGCATGACCGATTCGATGCGCCGCGCCATCGACGAGACCGAGCGCCGCCGTGCCAAGCAGATCGCGCACAACGAGAAGCTCGGCATCACGCCGCGCGGCGTGGTCAAGCGCATCAAGGACATCATCGACGGCGTCTACAGCGCCGACGAGGCGCGCGCGGAGCTGAAGGAGGCGCAGCAGCGCGCCAAGTTCGAGGACATGTCCGAAAAGCAGTTGGCCAAGGAAATCAAGCGGCTCGAGAAGCAGATGGTCGACTACGCGAAGAACCTCGAATTCGAGAAGGCCGCGCAGACGCGCGACCAGCTCGCGGTGCTGCGTCAGCGCGTGTTCGGGGCCAACGTCGGCGATCACGTCGAAGGCGCGAACTGACACTGTGCGTAGGCGTGTGCCGCTCGCCGATCCGTCCCGCCCAAGGGCCGGGTCGGCATATTCCATTCCGCCTATCGGATTCTTCCGAAATCCTTTCCATATCAAGGGCTTGAATTTCTTCCCTGTTTGTTCCCCGCGAGATTCGATGCTACACTCCCGAATTATTGAGAATGGTTCGCATTAACGTTCTTAAGTATCCCCGCCGCCCGGCACGAGACCGGGCGACGTCAATCGATCTGACGATAAAAAGAGGAGTGTCAATGTTCGCTTCATCCTTCACCCGTAGTGGTGTCGCACTTGCCGCGGCCCTGGTCGCGATGTCGGCGTCGGCCGCCGAGTATCCGATCGGCAAGCAGCAGATCCAGGGTGGCATGGAGGTCGGCGCGGTCTACCTGCAGCCGATCACGATGGAGCCGGAAGGCATGATGCGCAAGGCATCGGATTCCGACATCCACCTCGAGTCCGATATCCATGCGGTGAAGAACAACCCGACTGGTTTCGCCGAAGGCGACTGGATGCCTTACCTGCAGGTCGAGTACAAGCTGACCAAGCAGGGCGACGCGAAGTGGAAGGCCGAGGGCATGCTGATGGGCATGGTCGCGAACGACGGCCCGCACTACGGCGACAACGTCAAGCTCGCCGGCCCGGGCAAGTACCACCTGTCGCTGACGGTGAAGCCGCCGATGCAGATGGGCAACATGGCCTTCGGCCGTCACGTCGACAAGGAAACCGGCGTCGGCCCGTGGTTCAAGCCGTTCACGCTCGAATACGATTTCCCGTTCGCGGGCATCGGCAAGAAGGGCGGTTACTGATCGCGTTCCACCGCCGGGTGATCCGGCCGGGCGGCATCGCGCGATGCCGCCCTCCACGAGAAGCACAATGACATTCCCCAAGATACTCGCTGTCGCATTCGCCACCGCGGCGCTCGCCGGCACGGCCCAGGCGGCCGACCTGCCCACCTTCCAGCTCGAGATGGCCGATGGCGTGCTCAAGCCGGCCCGCATCGAGGTTCCGGCCGGCCAGCGTATCAAGATCGAGGTTCGCAACACCGGCCGCGGCGCCGTCGAGTTCGAGAGCGTCCAGCTGCGCAAGGAGAAGGTGCTCGCGCCGGGCGCCGAGTCCTTCGTGGTGATCGCGCCGCTGTCGCCGGGCGAGTACAAGTTCTTCGACGATTTTCACCAGCAGGCGCAAGGCGTCATCGTCGCGAAGTAGTTCCGATTTATCGTGCGGCCGCGGATGTCCCGCCGCGGCCGGGACACGGAGGTTTCAATGGGTCAAATCATGTTCATCGTCTGGCGCGAGAGCGTCGAGGCGCTGCTGGTCGTCGGCATCCTCTATGCCTGGCTGAAGAATGGCGATGCCGAGACGCGTCGCGGCCTGCCGTATCTGTGGCTCGGCGTGGGCGCCGGGCTGCTGATGGCGTTTGGGCTTGGCGCCGCGCTGGTTGGCTTCACCGAGGTGCTCTCGGGCGACGCGCAGGACTATTTCCAGACCGCGATGGTGCTGATCGCCTGCGTGCTGATCGTGCAGATGGTGATCTGGATGAAGAAGCACGGGCGCACGCTCAAACGCGAGATGGAGCAGTCGCTGCAGGAAACCACCAAGACCGCCAACTGGTGGGGCGTGGCCGTGCTGGTCGCGCTCGCGATCGCGCGCGAGGGCAGCGAGACGGTGATCTTCCTCTACGGCCTGGGCTTCGGCCAGACCGGCCATGTCGGCGGCGGCCAGGTGCTGGCGGTGGTGATCGGCCTCGCGCTGGCGCTGCTGACCTTCTACGTGCTGCAACTCGGCGGCAAGGTGTTTTCCTGGCGGCTGTTCTTCCGCGTCACGGAAATCATGCTGCTGTTCCTCGGCGCGGGCCTGTTCGAGGCCGGCGTCGACAAGCTGATCGACAAGGAGATCCTGCCGCTCGGCATCTCGCAGCTGTGGGATACCTCGGCGATCCTCGACGATTCGAGCACGGTCGGCTCGCTGGTCGCCACCTTGACTGGCTATCGCGCGCATCCGGCGCTGACCAACCTGGTGGCCTACGTGCTGTACTGGGTGGTGGTGTACGCGCTGCTGAAGCTCGCGACGCGCCGCCCGGCCGCGACGGCTGGGCGGCCCGCATGAGCACGCCGGTCGGCGGCGCGCGCTGGAGCCGGCTGTCCGAGGCCGGCCATTGGATGCAGCGCCATGGTGCGCTGATCCGCGGCATCCAGTGGGTGGTGGTGGCCGTCTATGCGTTCCTGATCCTGGTGCCGGCCTTCACGCCGCTGCCCGACGACACCGCCCATCTCTGGAACAACCTGACGCTGGCCGCGCAGTTCGTGTTCTGGGGCATCTGGTGGCCTTTCGTGCTGCTGTCGATGGTGATGTTGGGGCGCGTCTGGTGCGGCGTGCTGTGTCCCGAAGGGGCGCTGGCCGAATTCGCCAGCCGCTTCGGGCGCGGCCGCGCCATCCCGCGCTGGATGCGCTGGGGCGGCTGGCCCTTCGTCGCCTTCGGCATCACCACCATCTACGGTCAGATGGTCAGCGTCTACCAGTATCCGCGCGCGGTGCTGCTGGTGCTGGGCGGCTCGACCTTCGCCGCGATGGTGATCGGCCTGCTCTACGGTCGCGAGAAACGCGTCTGGTGCAAGTACCTGTGCCCCGTCAACGGCGTGTTCGCGCTGCTCGCGCGGCTCGCGCCGCTGCGCTTCAAGGTCGACGAAGCGGCCTGGCGCCGCTCCTACACGCAGGGCGAGCATGGCCACCGCGTGATCCCGATCAACTGCGCGCCGCTGGTGCCGCTGCGCAACATGAAGGGCGCCGCGGCCTGCCATATGTGCGGCCGCTGCAGCGGCCATCGCGATGCGATCGCCCTGACGATGCGCTCGCCGTCCGAGGAAGTGGTGCAGCTCGGCGACGCGCAGGCCAGCGCCTGGGATACCGCGCTGATCCTCTACGGCCTGCTCGGCGTGGCGATCGGCGCCTTCCACTGGAGCGCCAGCCCCTGGTTCGTGACCATCAAGCAATGGCTGGCCGGCTGGCTGATCGACCATGACATCACCTGGCCCCTGGAGACCAATGCGCCGTGGTTCCTGCTCACGCATTACCCCGAGCAGAACGACGTGTTTTCCTGGCTCGACGGCGGCCTGGTGGTGTCCTACATCGTCGGCACCGGGCTGGTCTACGGCACCGCGCTGCTGATCGTGCTGTCGGCCGCCACCGCGATGCTGGGGCGTTTCGAGCGCGTGCGCCTGCATCACCTGACCCAGGCACTGATCCCGCTGGCCGGCGCCGGCGTGTTCCTCGGCCTGTCGGCCACCACCTTGTCGCTGCTGCGCGCCGAGCACCTGCCGCTCGACTGGGCCTCGCCGGTGCGCATCTCGATCCTGGTCGGCTCGAATCTCTGGAGCGCGTGGCTCGCCTGGCGCGTGACGGGGCGCTACGCGAGCTGGCCGCGCCGGCTCGCCGCGATGCTCGGCTTCGCGCTCGCGCTGGCGATCGTCGACAGCGCCTGGTGGCTGATGTTCTGGGTGTTCTGACATGCCGGCGCGTTATCATCGTCGGCCCAGCGAACCAGCCATCGAGGAACCGCGATGAGAACCAGGCCGGTACTGACCAGCGACGATGTCAAACGCATGGCGGCCGCCGCGGAAGCGCACGCGGCCGCCAATCAATGGGCTGTCACGATCGCGATCTACGACGACGGCGCCCATCTCCTCTACCTGAACCGCATGGACGGCGCAGCCCCGAGCACCGTCGAGATGGCGCTCGCCAAGGGCCGCGTGGCCGCGCTCGGCCGTCGCGACAGCAAGCTCTACGAGGAAGTGATCAAGCAGGGGCGCACCGCCTTCCTGAGCGCGCCGCTCACGGGCCTGATCGAGGGCGGCGTGGTGATCCAGCTCGACGGCGAATCGCTCGGTTCGATCGGCGTGTCGGGCGTGAAGTCGGAGCAGGATTCCGAGGTCGCGCGGGCCGGCATCGCCGCGCTGACGGCGGCCTGATCAGGTTCCGGCAGGCGCCCCCGAGTACCCCGAGCATTTTCAGCCCGCATGAAAAAAGCGACGTGCCCGTCAGGCACGTCGCTTTCGTCTATCTGCATGAGAACCAAAAAAATGGCTTGGCTTGCTGTAACGGCTGCTTGAGTGTGGTTGCACGAAGGGGTCTAGATCTCGCGTGCAAGCCGTTACGGCTGGCTAGTGCCCAACACCTCTCAGGGAGGTGGTCCCCACAATACTCGGTACTTACTTCGTCAGGATCAGCTTGCCCAATCGCGTGGCGCGCAGCTGGTAGGTCTCGCCGTTGTGCATGATCGAGACGTGGGTCCGACCTTGCAGCAGTGTGTCGCTGAACACGACCCGCTGATTCGAATCCGCGCTGTCCGCGGATTCCGCCTTCGTGACAGCCGCGACTTTCGTCCGGCCGCCGGGAGCCGCGCTGCCGGTGCGGCGCAGGGTAAGCGTGGAAGGGCGCATGAGTTCGGTCATTCGGTTGGCGGTGAATCAGTGGTGTGTCGATGGAATGAATTCTAAATGATAATTATTCCTATTTACCAGAGATGATTTTTGATCGGAACTTGAACTTCGATAGCTTTTGATAAAGTGCTCCGGCGGCCCGTGCAAGGCCGCCGGAAGTGGGTCTTCAGTGCAGCGGATCGGGGTCGCGCCGGCCTTGCGCGTATTCGCGGATCAGGCGAACCGTGTCGATATCGGCGGTGCGATAGGCTTCCTTGACGATCCCCTGGGTCTGCCGCGCGTCCTCGCTGTCGGCCGTCTCGGGCAGGGTGGTGCGGTACTCGAAGCGCAGGAACAGCTCGGCGTCGGCACGCTCCTCGATGGTCATGGTCAGCGAGCCGCCGATCTCGCCGTCTGCGGCATGGATGTCGTAGCGGACCTGATGGTTCGGCGTAAAGGTCACGCGGTCGCGAATCGTCGCCTGGCCGAAGTGCAGTTCGCGCTCGAGCACGGTGTCGGTGCGCGACTGGATCTCGCAGCTGTCGAGCCCGATCACGAACAGTTGCGGCTGTTCGGCACGCAGCACGAGGCCTTCCCAGAGTTGCTCGCGGGTCAGCGTCGGCAACATCGGGTTGTCCGACGCGTTGATCTGGATCAGGTGTTCAAAATTCAAGGCAGGGGCTTCCTTCGGTCGACGCGGCGCTCAGCCGCAAGAAGCCTGCATTTTGACGCAATTCCCGGGCGACGTCCGGGGCCGGACTCAGCGGCAGATCCGGCCCATCCGGCCGGCCTGGTAATCGGCGACCGCATCGAGGATGTCCTGCTCGGTGTTCATCACGAAGGGGCCGTAGCGCACGATCGGCTCGCCGATCGGCTGGCCGCCGAGCAGCAGCACCTCGAGCGGTGCATCGCCGGCGGCGATCTCGACCGTGTCGCCGTCGTTCTCGAACACGATCATCTGCTGCGGGCCACTGACCTGCCGGCTCGCGCCATAGTGGCCGGCGCCGGCGATCGGATAGGTGAACACGCGGAATTCGCGCGGCACCGGCACGGCGAGCCGCGCCTCGGGCTGCAAGGACAGATGCAGGTAGACGAGCGGCGTCTGCGTCTCGACCGCGGCCCTGGCGCCGAAGGCCTCGCCGGCGATCACCCTGATGCTGCCGCGGCCGTCCTCGGACAGCACGCGCGGGATATCGGCCGAGGCGATCTCCTGGTAGCGCGGCGCGAGTTTCTTGTCGGCACGGCGCAGGTTCACCCACAGCTGGAAGCCGTGCGCGCGACCACCGGCTGCCGCGAATTCGGGATCGGGCATTTCGCTGTGAATCAGCCCCGAGCCGGCCGTCATCCACTGCACGTCGCCGGCGCGTAATTCGCCGCTATGGCCCGCCGAATCGCGATGACGGAAATGTCCCTCGAGGATGTAGGTCACGGTTTCGAAGCCGCGATGCGGATGATCGGGCGCGCCGCGGGCCGTGCCGGGCGCGTACTCCACCGGCCCCATTTCGTCGAGCAGCAGGAACGGGTCGAAGTCGGCCAGCAGCCGTGTGGGGAACGGGCGATGAACCTGGAAACCGGCGCCTTCCGTCGCCCGTAATGACGGATAGACGCGCTGGATCGAGCGCGATACGGGCATCGTATATTTTCCTGAATGATCGATTGAGCGAAGTCAAAGTTATTATATGGATCGGCCAGCGGATTACTTCCGCGCGATCCGCAATGGATCGTTCTGCAATTGGAACGATGAAATGAATATCGACGCACACAATCTGAACGACCTGATGTACTTCTCGCAGGTCGTCGAGCACGGTGGTTTCTCGGCTGCCGAGCGTGTCCTGGGAATCTCGAAATCGCGCCTCTCGCGGCGGCTGACCGAGCTCGAGGCGACGCTCGGCGTGCGCCTGCTGCAGCGCTCGACGCGCAAGCTGGCGCTGACCGAGGCGGGGCAGTTGTTCTACCAGCACTGCCAGGCGATGCTGGCCGAGGCGCAGGCGGCGATGAACGCGGTGCAGCAGTTGCGGGCCTCGCCGCGCGGCACGGTGCGCGTCAGCGTGCCGGTCACGCTCTCGCAGACCATGATGTCGCGGCTGCTGCCCGAATTCCTCCGTCGATATCCCGAGGTACGCGTGCAGGTCCGCGTGACGAACCAGGTGATCGACCTGTTCGAGGATTCGATCGACATCGCGCTGCGGGTGCGCTCCGAGCCGCCCGAGAACGCCAACATCGTGGTGCGGCCGCTCTGGCGCACCGAGCAGATGCTGGTCGGCTCGCCGAGCCTGCTGGGGCAGAATGCACCGCCGCTGGTGCCCGACGACCTGGTGCGCTTCGAGACGCTCGACACGCCCTCGGGCGACGGCCGCCACGTGTTCAACCTGATCGCGCCCGACGGCACGCGCCACGTGCACGAGCACGAGCCGCGGCTGGTGACGGCCGACCTGATGACGATCCGCGAGGCGGTGCTCGACGGGGTCGGAATCGCGGCGCTACCGGAGATGATGTATGGCGGCGCGTTGCGAGCGGGGCAGTTGTCGCCGGTGATGCCGGGCTGGACCTTGCCGGTGCCGCAGCTCTACGCGGTGTTCGTGTCGCGCCAGGGGATGCCGCCGGCGGTGCGCTCCTTCGTCGACTTCCTGGTCGAGAAGCTCGACCGCGACTATCGCGAGCCCGAATGTCCCGAGCGCGACGAGAAGCACAAGCAGGCCGCCAAGGCCGCGAAAGCCGGCAAGCCGGCCGAGTCGGGCATCGTCGCCTGAGGCCGGATCGCTTTTGTCATTGAAGCGTCGCCTGCAATCGCGAGATTCAATCGGGGCTCGCTTGAATGCCCGCGCGACGCGGCCTATATTGAAATCCCATTTCGCGAAGGGATGTTCCGAGCGAATCCGGTGGCCGCATATATTGCGAGCCAGATAGGGCAGAACGCGCAAGTCCGTGCAGACCACGGCGTGCCGCATTGCGTTGCTCCAGGCGCCTGACGCCGCCGAAGAGCCCGCCGCCCGAAGGCGCCCGCGTGCGCATCAAAAAAGGCCTTCATCCTGCGATGAAGGCCTTTTACTTTGGCGCGGGCAAGACGCCGCGAACCGATTGATTCGCAGTGCTTGGAAATCGCGCCTACTTCTTCGCCTCGGTCACGAACCCGAGCTTGGTCAGGCCGCCGGCCTGCGCGGCCGACATCACCTCGGCCACGTGCTCGTAGGCGATCTTGCGATCGGCGCGGATATGCAGCTCCGGCTGCGGATCGATGCGTGCGGCATCGGCGATCTTCGCCTCCAGCTCGGTCTGGCTGACCGCCTGGTCGTTCCACATGATCGTGCCGTCGCCCTGGATCGCCAGGTCGATGGTCTTGGGCTTCTCCTCGACCTTCTGGCTGCTGGCGTGCGGCAGGTCGATCTTGACCGCGTGATGGATGGCGGGAAGCGTGACGAGGAAGATGATCAGCAGCACCAGCATGACGTCAACCAGCGGCGTCATGTTGATCTCGTTCATCAGGCCATCGTCGTCGTCGTCGCCGAACGAGGAATTCATTGCCATGACGTGACCTCGCTCAGTTCGCGCGCGTGGTGGCGAGGCGGATCGAATCGCGCTTCTTCGCCGAGGCGAGGCTCGAGCCCGTCACGAAGTAGGCGTGCAGACCGTGCGCGAAGCGACGCAGCTTGGTGACGATGCCCTTGTTGGCGCGCGTCAGTGCGTTGTAGCCGAGCACTGCCGGAATCGCCACGAACAGGCCGAAGGCGGTCATGATCAGCGATTCGCCGACCGGGCCCGCGACCTGGTCGATCGAGGTCTGGCCGGTCGCGCCGATCACCAGCAGCGCGTGATAGATGCCCCACACCGTGCCGAACAGGCCGACGAAGGGCGCCGTGCTGCCGATCGAGGCGAGGATCGCCAGGCCGCTCTGCATGCGCGCGACGCCGTCGTCCATGGTGTCCTTCAGGCAGCGCGTGACCCAGTCCGACACGTCCATGCGGTCGTGCAGGTGCGGCTGCGTCTGCTGATGATGCTCGGCCGCTTCCTGGCCGGCCAGCGCGAGCGCGAGGAAGGGGTTGTCCTGGGTGGTCGGCGAGGCGTCGCGCAGCTTCTGCACGCCCTTGTCGAACTCGTCCGAATGCCAGAACGATTGCTCGGCGTTCTTCATCAGGCGGCCGAGGCGCATCACGTTCCAGCCCTTGACGATGATCACGAGCCAGGAGAGGACCGACATGATGAGCAGCGCGATCGCGATGAAGCGCGTCACGAAATCACCTTGCGCCCAGACGTGCGCGATACCGTAGCTTTCCATTTCCTTTCCTTTGTTTGAATCCGGTGAGACTGAATCGGGGTTCGGGGGCGATCACTCGCCGTCGAGATTGAACTTCATGACCTGAGTGTAACGGGCACGTACCGGCTGGCCGTTCTCGATATAGGGCTTGCACGACGAGGCGTTGATGGCGTCGAGCGCGGCCGCGTCCAGGCGCGGGAAGTCGCTGCTCTTGGTGACGTGCGCCTTCTCGATCTGGCCGCCGACGCTGACCTCGAAATAGATGCTGACGGCGCCGGTTTCGCCGCGTCGCCGCGACAGCGTGGGATAGGTCGGCTCGATGATCTGGCAGGAGATCTTCGGCCCGGCCGCTGGCGCCGCGATGGCCAGCGTCGGCCGCGGGGCGGGCGGTGCCGCCGGAGTGGGCGGCGCCGGGGGCGCGGGCGGAGCCGGCGTCGGTTCCGGCGCCTCGATGGCATGCTCCGACGGTGCGGTCGCCACCGGCAACGGCGTCGGCTTGGGCTTGAGCACCGGCTTGGGCACCACCTTCGGCTTGTCCACCGGCTTGGGCGGCTGCGGCGTGGGTTTCGATTCGACCGCCACGGGCACGGGCGTGGGCGCCGGCTGCGAGATCAGCTGCACGGTCATGGTCGATTCGAGCTTGGGCTGCGGCAATTCCTTCGGGGGCATCAGCAGCGCGACGGTGATCAGCGCTGCATGGCCGAGGACCACGATGACGGCCGCGGTGACGAGACGGCGATTGAAACGGGGGGCGACCGGAGCGGGTCCGGTCGGGATGGAAGTCGAGGCCTGCATGTCTGCCAGTCTAGGCGGCGGCGCGTGGCGCGCCGGCCGCGAGGTCGTGCATTACTTGCGGAAAATCAGCAGCGAAATGCACAGGGTGGTTACGAATCCGATCAGCAATTCCATCACAGCTCCTTGGCGGGTGGCCGCTGGCTAGCGATTTGCAGGCTCGCTGACGGAAAGGTCAAACAAAGGCGCGGCCGGGTGGAACAGGCCGCGCGCGATAGCGTTGCTGTCGGTGCTCAGGCTGCCTTGCGTTCGTAGAACACCACGGGCACCGCTTGCGTGTGCGAGGCGACGCCGCAGTGGCTTTCGCAGATGCCGTGCTCGGCCATCAGTTCGCGAACCGATTCCTCGCACTTGCCGCAGCAGCTGGCGACGCCGAGCTCGAACTGCAGCTCGTCGAACGAGGCGACGCCTTCCGCCAGCGAGGCACGGATCTTTCGGTCGGACACGGACTTGCACACGCAGACGATCATGATGAGCGCGATAGCTAACGTTAATGCGAATTATTATCATTATATTCGCGCGGCTTGGCAAGCCTGCTCCACGGTTTTTTGTAACAAATCCAGGTGCTTAGCAGGGGATTGGCAAAAACGTCATGGCGTCGTGGCAGGGCGCCAGGCAGGCGGGCTCAGGCCGGCAGGGCCGTGTCGGCGCAGCGCGGCGAGGCGATCGCGACGGTTTCGGCCGGCGCGTCGAGGCCCAGCAGGGCGGCCGCGAGCGCCTGCAGGCGGCTGCCGTCGTCGGTCGAATACAGGCGCGGCGGGCGGGCCGCCGTGCCGGCCGGCGCGCGCAGGCCGTGGTCGTCGAGCACGCGGGCGAGTTGTCGCGCGATCGCCTCGCTGGTGTCAATCAGGGTCAGACGATCCTGCGTCAACTCGCGGATCGTTGCGTCGAGGAAGGGGTAATGGGTGCAGCCGAGCACCAGCGTGTCGGCGCCGGCGGCCAGCATCGGTTCGAGGTAGCCGTCGAGCAGGGCGCGCAGCGCGGGCGAGCCGGTGTCGCCGCGTTCGATCGCCTCGACCAGCCCGTGGCCCGGTTGGCGCAGGAAGCGGCAGTCGGCCGCGTAGCGCTCGATCAGCGATTCGAAGCGCGCGCTGCGCAGCGTCGCCGCGGTGGCCAGCACGCCGGCCACGCGGCTGCGCGAGGCCAGGGTGGCCGGCTTGATGCCGGGCTCGACGCCCACCAGCGGGATCGCGAGTGTCTCGCGCACCACGGCGATCGACTGCGCGGTGGCCGTGTTGCAGGCCACCACCAGCGCCTTGGCGCCGCGCGCGGCCAGCCATTCGCCGATCGCCAGCGTGCGTTCGATGATGAAGGCGTCGTCGCGCTCGCCATAGGGTGCATGGCGCGAATCGGCGACGTAGACGAAGGATTCTTCGGGGAGCTGCGCGCGCACGGCGCGCAGTACCGAGAGACCGCCCAGCCCGGAATCGAAGATGCCGACCGGCGCGGCGGTGGTGGAGTCTTCTGACGCGAAGTCGGTCGGGCTGGACATGTGGGGGTGAAGCTGGCGGATGGCGATCCGCCATATTACGACGCCGTGCTCAGCTCGGCGAGCCCATCATCGACTGCTGGTAGTTCTGGATGCCGATCTTGCCGACCAGGTCGATCTGCGTCTCGAGCCAGTCGATGTGTTCCTCGGTGTCGTCGAGGATCTTCTGGAACAGTTCGCGCGAGACGTAGTCACGCACCGATTCGCAGTAGGCGATCGCGTCCTTGCAGGTGCCCTGGGAGATGTACTCCAGCTTCAGGTCGCACTTCAGGATCTCTTCGGTTTCCTCGCCGACCAGCAGCTTGTGCAGGTCCTGCAGGTTGGGCAGGCCGTCGAGCATGAAGATCCGTTCGATCAGCCAGTCGGCGTGCTTCATCTCGCCGATCGACTCGTCGTATTCGTGCTTGCCGAGCTTCTCGAGACCCCAGTGGCGATACATGCGCGCATGCAGGAAATACTGGTTAATCGCGGTCAATTCATTCTTCAACTGAGCGTTGAGAAACTCGATGACTTTCTTGTCGCCTTGCATGGCCGTTCCTTCCTTCGTGACATAGGGTTACGGACACGAAAGATAAACGCTGGAGGGCCAAAAGCCAAGCCCTAAATGCCTGAATATTCGAATATTTCTGGATAATGAGAATGATTAAGAATAAATCAGGCCGGATTGAAATCCGGCCTGAAAATCATTCTCGTTTACTGCGGATTCACGCAGTCGCGACCGGGATTTTTCCGATCTTCGCCTGCCATTCCTTCGGCCCGGTCTGGTGCACCGAGGTGCCCGAGGAATCGACCGCCACCGTCACCGGCATGTCGACCACGTCGAACTCGTAGATCGCTTCCATGCCGAGGTCCTCGAAGGCGATGACCTTGGCGCTGCGGATCGCCTTGGACACCAGGTAGGCCGCGCCGCCCACCGCCATCAGGTAGGCCGCCTTGTGCTTCTTGATCGCCTCGATCGCCACCGGGCCGCGCTCGGCCTTGCCGACCATCGAGATCAGGCCGGTCTGGGCCAGCATGGTCTCGGTGAACTTGTCCATGCGGGTGGCGGTGGTCGGGCCCGCCGGGCCGACCGCCTCGTCGCGCACCGGATCGACCGGGCCGACGTAGTAGATCACGCGGTTCCTGAAGTCCACCGGCAGGCTCTCGCCCTTGGCCAGCATGTCGGCGATGCGCTTGTGCGCGGCATCGCGCCCGGTCAGCATCTTGCCCGACAGCAGCAGCGTCTGGCCCGGCGTCCAGGCGGCCACTTCCTCCGGCGTGAGCGTGTTCAGGTCGACGCGCTTGCTGGTCTCGGTGTTCGGCTCCCAGTTGACCTTCGGCCAGGCGTCCAGCGACGGCGGGTCCAGGCGCGCCACGCCCGAGCCGTCCAGCGTGAAGTGCGCATGGCGGGTGGCCGCGCAGTTCGGGATCATCGCCACCGGCTTGGAGGCCGCGTGGGTCGGCGCCGCCATGATCTTGACGTCGAGCACGGTGGCCAGGCCGCCCAGGCCCTGCGCGCCGATGCCGAGCGCATTGACCTTCTCGTAGAGCTCGACGCGCAGTTCCTCGGCCCAGTCCTTCGGGCCGCGCTTGATCACGTCCTGGATGTCGATCGACTCCATCAGCGATTCCTTGGCCATCAGCATCGCCTTCTCGGCGGTGCCGCCGATGCCGATGCCGAGCATGCCCGGCGGGCACCAGCCGGCGCCCATGGTCGGCACGGTCTTGAGCACCCAGTCGACGATCGAGTCGGACGGGTTCAGCATCACGAACTTCGACTTGTTCTCCGAGCCGCCGCCCTTGGCCGCGACTTGCACGTCCACCTTGTCGCCCGGCACGATCTCGTAGTGGATCACGGCCGGCGTGTTGTCCTTGGTGTTCTTGCGGGCGCCCTCGGGCGGATTGACGATCGAGGCGCGCAGCACGTTGTCGGGATGCGTGTAGCCGCGGCGCACGCCCTCGTTGATCATGTCGGTCAGGCTCATGGTGGCGCCTTCCCAGCGCACGTCCATGCCCACCTTCACAAAGATCGTGACGATCCCGGTGTCCTGGCAGATCGGCCGGCGGCCTTCCGCGCACATCCGGCTGTTGGTCAGGATCTGCGCGATCGCGTCCTTGGCGGCCGGGCTCTGCTCGGCCTCGTAGGCGCGGCCCAGGGCCTCGATGTAGTCGAGCGGATGGTAGTAGCTGATGTACTGGAGCGAATCCGCGACGCTCTGGATCAGGTCTTCCTGCTTGATGACGGTCATGGCTGTGACTCAGTGGGGACTATTGGTGATGAAACTCGAAACTCGTGCGGCGGCCGGTCTGCTGCCGGCTCGCCCGCGCGGCGCTCAGGCCGCTTCGCGAGGCGCGTGCGCCTCCTCGAAATGCTTGGGGTGCGTCTGGGTGGTCAGGCGGTCGATCCAGGCCATCACCAGCGCCGACACCAGGAACGACAGGTGGATCAGCACCTGCCACATGATCGCGTGCTCGGAATGCTGGTCGGGATTGATGAAGGTCTTGAGCAGGTGGATCGAGGAGATGCTGATCAGCGCCATCGACAGCTTGACCTTCAGCACTCCCGCGTTGACGTGGTCGAGCCATTCGGGCTCGTCGGGATGGCCCTCGACGCCGAGCTTCGACACGAAGGTCTCGTAGCCGCCCACGATCACCATGATCAGCAGGTTCGAGATCATCACCACGTCGATCAGGCCGAGCACGGCCAGCATGATGTTGGTCTCGTCGAGCGAGGTGGCGTGCGTGAGCAGGTGCCAGACTTCCTTCAGGAACAGGAACACATAGACCGCCTGCGCCACGATCAGGCCGAGATAGAGCGGAACCTGCAGCCAGCGGCTCATGAAAATGAGGGACGGGAGCGGCTTCATCTTGCGGCGGACGTGCGGATCGGTCGGGCGAGCGGACATGGTCGAGCGGCCTCTGGGTGGGCGCGGGTATCGTGGGTGAAGCGAATCTGAAAAAAAGCGCGATATTGTAACGTGCCCGCCGCCGGGACGGCGCCCGGGCGGGAGCGGCTCGCGAGGCGGGCCGGCAGGGGCCGGGGCAGGGCGGCAGGTACGAGACGTGCGCGGGAAGGGCAGGAGGAGGTAGGCGGGGGCGATCCGCTTCAGGGCGATCCGCCCGTTGCCGCCCGTTCGCGCCCGAGCGGCCCAGGCGTCCGGGCCGCCGATCTGCCCGCCTCGCGGTTCAGGACGCGGCGGTGGGCGTGCCGCGCGGCTTCAGGCTGGCCAGCAGGATGCCGGTCACCACGCAGGCCAGCGCGAAGCCGTGCGCGAGCGTGGGCCGCTCGCCGAGGAAGGCGATGCCGTACACGGCCGCCGCGATCGGCAGCACCGCGCTGAACACGCCGGCCAGGCTGCCCGGCACGTGGCGGATGCCGATCATCCACAGGCAGAACGAGAAGATGCTGGCCGACAGCGCATACCAGACCACCAGCGCCCAGGTGCCGGCCGGCACCGCCGCGTAGTCGAAATGCGGCAGCGCGAGCAGGCCCAGCGGCAGCATCAGCAGCATGCCGAACAGGTGCGTGTAGGCGCAGATGTCGAGCGGGCGCAGCGTCTCGGTCAGGCGGCGCGAGAGGATCACGTAGAAGGATTCGCAGCACACCGCGCCGAGGATCAGCAGGTTGCCGGCGAGCGAGCTGCCGGCCGCGGACGCGGCGCCCGGCGCATGGCCGTTGGCGAGGTTGATCGCCACCACGCCGACGATCGCCAGCGCGATCGACAGCAGGGCGCGGCCGTCGGGCCGCTCGCGCAGGAAGATCCAGGCGAACAGGGCGACCACCGCGGGGATCGTGCTGGTGATCACGCCCGCGGCCACCGCGCTGGTGCGCTGCACGCCGGTGAGCATCAGCAGGGTGAACAGGAAGGTGCCGAACAGCGCCTGCAGGAACAGGTTCAGCCACTCGTCGCGCTTCACGGTGCGCATTTTCGAGGGCCGCCAGAGCGGCCAGAGCACCGCGTTGGCGATCACGAAGCGCAGCGTGGCGAGGATGGCGACCGGCACCACCACCACGATGGTCTTGCCGATGCCGACGTTGCTGCCGACCAGCAGCATCGACAGGATGAGGATGAAGGCGTAGCGATTCAAGCTGGAGTCCGGGCGTTGAGTTCAGTTAGGATTGTAACGGCCGGCGCGCCGCGGCCGCCGGCACGGCCGGGCCACGTAAGAGACGGGTAAGTTGCGAAGCTTATCGTGTCGAACGCGCGAGCGGGCCCCGCGCGATGCGGCAGCGCAGCAAGACAGCGCCCATCGCCATCGCGGCGGCAGGCCGGCGAGCGGCCCCGCGCGCCATCACAGAAACACAAGCCAGGACAGCAAGGCCCTCGCCGCCCGGCACCGTTGACTCGGTGCCGGCGGCCGGGATCAGGAGGCACGGCGCGTCGCGCGCCGTGGAAGCGGCGCGCCCCGGGGCGCGCCGTCATGCAGTGGTTTTACCTTCATCAAGGGGTAGTCGATGTCTGCGATTGATTCGGTTCTTCACGAACGCCGCCAGTTTGCTCCGCCCGCCAGCGTCGAACAGGCGGCCAATATTTCCGGCATGGCCGCGTACCAGGCGCTGGTCGACGAGGCCGGCCGCGATTTCGACGGTTTCTGGGCGCGCCTGGCGCGCGAGGCGATCGACTGGCACAAGCCGTTCTCGAGCGTGCTCGACGAGTCGAACGCGCCGTTCTACAAGTGGTTCGAGGACGGCGAGCTGAACGCTTCGTACAACTGCCTGGACCGTCACGTCGAGGCCGGCCGCGGCGAGCGCGTGGCGGTGATCTTCGAGGCCGACGACGGCAGCGTCACCCGCGTGACCTACGCCGAACTGCTGGCGCGCACCTGCCGCCTGGCCAACGCGCTCAAGGCGCGCGGCATCGGCCGGGGCGACCGCGTCGTCATCTATATCCCGATGTCGGTCGAGGGCATCGTCGCGATGCAGGCCTGCGCGCGGATCGGCGCGACGCATTCGGTGGTGTTCGGCGGCTTCTCGTCCAAGTCGCTCAACGAGCGGCTGGTCGATGTCGGCGCCAGCGCGCTGATCACCGCCGACGAGCAGATGCGCGGCGGCAAGACCCTGCCGATCAAGAGCATCGCCGACGAGGCGATCGCGATGGGCGGCTGCGAGGCGGTCAAGAGCGTGGTCGTCTACCGCCGCACCGGCGGCAAGGTCGACTGGCACGAGGGCCGCGATCTGTGGCTGCACGAGATCACCGCGAGCCAGCCGGAAAGCTGCGAGCCGGAATGGGTCGGTGCCGAGCACCCGCTGTTCATCCTCTACACCTCGGGTTCCACCGGCAAGCCCAAGGGCCTGCAGCACAGCACCGGCGGCTACCTGCTGTGGGCGGCGCTGACGATGGACTGGACCTTCGACCGCAAGCCCGACGATATCTTCTGGTGCACCGCCGACATCGGCTGGATCACCGGCCATACCTACATCACCTACGGGCCGCTGGCGACCGGCTCGACCCAGGTGGTGTTCGAGGGCGTGCCGACCTACCCGAACGCGGGCCGCTTCTGGAAGATGGTGGCCGACCACAAGGTCACGGTGTTCTACACCGCGCCCACCGCGATCCGTTCGCTGATCAAGGCCTCGGGCGCCGACGAGCAGGCCCATCCGTCGCGCTACGACCTGTCGAGCCTGCGCATCATCGGCACGGTCGGCGAGCCGATCAATCCCGAGGCGTGGATGTGGTACCGCGAAAACGTCGGCGGCAATCGCTGCCCGATCGTCGATACCTGGTGGCAGACCGAAACGGGCGGCCACATGATCACGCCGCTGCCGGGCGCCACGCCCACCGTGCCCGGCTCCTGCACGCTGCCGCTGCCGGGCATCATGGCGGCGGTGGTCGACGAGACCGGCCAGGACGTGCCGAACGGGCAGGGCGGCATCCTGGTGATCAAGCGCCCCTGGCCGTCGATGGCACGCACCATCTGGGGCGATCCGGATCGATTCCGCAAGGCCTACTTCCCCGACGAGCTCGGCGGCAAGCTCTACCTGGCCGGCGACGGCACGGTGCGCGACAAGGACAGCGGCTACTTCACCATCATGGGCCGCATCGACGACGTGCTGAACGTCTCGGGCCACCGGCTCGGCACCATGGAGATCGAGTCGGCGCTGGTCTCGCACGAACTGGTGGCCGAGGCGGCCGTGGTCGGCCGTCCCGACGACATGACGGGCGAGGCGGTGGTGGCCTTCGTGGTGCTCAAGCGTTCGCGCCCGGAAGGCGAGGAGGCGCAGCAGATCGCCAAGGCGCTGCGCGACTGGGTCGGCAAGGAAATCGGCCCGATCGCCAAGCCCAAGGACATCCGCTTCGGCGACAACCTGCCCAAGACCCGCTCCGGCAAGATCATGCGGCGCCTGCTGCGCTCGCTCGCCAAGGGCGAGGCGATCACGCAGGACACCTCCACGCTGGAGAACCCGGCCATCCTCGAGCAACTGACCGAGGCGCGCTGAACCCGAGCCGGCCGGTTTCCACGGCCGGCGCGCGAAACCGCGCCACTGGACGCGCCCGGCCCCCGCCGCGGCGCGCCGATCCGGCCGGCCCGGCACGCAGCCCCTGCGCGGCAATCCCGATTGCCCGCGCCGGGGCTTTTTTGTTAGATAAGCGGATGACCGCCGCCCCCCGTTCCCCGTCGACCACCACCTCGACCTCCCGCCACTTCAGCGATCCGCCGCCGGTGCCGGACCGGCTCGCGCGCGCCCATGCGCGCTACTGGCGCTTCAACGTCGGGCTGATCGCGGTGCTGATGGCGATCGGCTTCGCGGTGTCCTTCCTGGTGCCGCTGTTCGCGCCGGCCCTGGCCGCGCTGCGCCTGGGCGGCTTCAGCCTGCCGTTCTACCTGGGCGCGCAGGGGGCGATCCTGGTGTACCTGCTGCTGATCGCCGTCTATGTGCTGCTGATGCAGCGCGCCGATCGCCGGCTGCGGCGCGACTACGCGGCCTGCGCCGACGAGCCTGATGCCGGCGCCGCGGCCGACGGCCAACCGCGCCGCGCTGGCGGCCTGCATGACCACCGGGCGGATCGCGACGCATGCTGACCAGCCGGCTGATCCGCGCCTATGCGTGCTACACGCTGGGCTTCCTCGCCTTCGTGGCCTTGCTCTGGCGCATCGAGCGCGCCACCGGCCCCGGCGTCTGGATCGGCTACGTGTTCCTGTTCGTGCCGATCGCCGTCTATGCCGTGATCGGGCTGCTGTCGCGCACCTCCGACCTGGTCGAGTACTACGTGGCCGGGCGGCGCGTGCCCTCGGCCTTCAACGGCATGGCGACCGCGGCCGACTGGCTGTCGGCCGCCTCCTTCATCGGCCTGGCCGGCTCGCTCTACGCAACCGGCTACGACGCGCTGGCCTACCTGATGGGCTGGACCGGCGGCTTCTGCCTGGTGGCCTTCCTGCTGGCGCCCTACGTGCGCAAGCTGGCGCGCTACACCATCCCCGACTTCCTCGGCACGCGCTATTCGAGCACCCTGGTGCGCGCGCTCGCGGCCGGCGCGGCGATCCTCTGTTCCTTCGTCTACCTGGTCGCCCAGATCCAGGGCATCGGCCTGATCGCGACGCGCTTCATCGGCGTCGACTTCGCGATCGGCATCTTCTGCGGGCTGGCCGGGATCCTGGTCTGCTCCTTCCTGGGCGGGATGCGCGCGGTGACCTGGACCCAGGTGGCGCAGTACGTGATCCTGATCGTCGCCTTCCTGGTCCCGGTCTCGCTGATCGCCATCAAGGACGGGCTCGGGCCGGTGCCGCAGCTGAACTACGGGCACCTGATGACGCGCGTCGAGGCGCTCGAGGCCCAGGTGCGCGATTCGGCCGACGAGCACGCCGTGCGCGAGGCCTTCCGCGCGCGCGCCGCCGTGTTCCAGGCCCGGCTCGACCGGCTGCCGGCGTCCTACGGCGAGGCACGCGTGCAACTGGCGGACGAGCTCGCGGCACTGCGCCGGCGCAACGGCCCGCTGCGCGAGATCAGCCAGCGCGAACGCGAGCTGGCCGAGTTCCCGCGCGACGCGGCGGCCGCGCGGGTGGTCTGGGAGCAGGCGCGCGACGAGCTGCTGGCGCGCGCCGCCGAGCCGCTGCCGATGCACCTGCCGTTTCCCTCGGCGACCAACGACGACGAGCGCCCGCGCCGGCGCAACTTCCTTGCGCTGCTGCTGTGCCTGTCGCTCGGCACGGCGAGCCTGCCGCACATCCTGACGCGCTACAACACCACCACCTCGGTGGCCTCGGCGCGCCGCTCGGTGGGCTGGACGCTGTTCTTCATCGCGCTGTTCTACCTGAGCGTGCCGGTGCTGGCGGTGCTGATCAAGTTCGAGATCCTCGCCCACCTGGTGGGCCAGCCCTTCGCCGAGCTGCCGTCCTGGGTCACGCAATGGCAGCACTTCGAGCCCGACCTGATCGGGGTGGTCGACGTGCTGCGCGACGGCGTCGTGCACTGGTCCGACATCCAGATGCAGCCCGACATCGTGGTGCTGGCCGCGCCCGAGATCGCCGGGCTGCCCTACGTGATGTCGGGGCTGGTGGCGGCCGGGGCGCTGGCCGCGGCGCTGTCCACCGCCGACGGCCTGCTGCTGACGATCGCCAATGCGCTGTCGCACGACGTCTACTACCACATGGTGGCGCCCGACGCCTCGGCGCAGCGGCGCGTGACGATCTCGAAGGTGCTGCTGCTCGGCGTGGCGCTGTTCGCTTCCTACGTGGCCTCGCTCAATACCGGCAAGATCCTGTTCCTGGTCGGCGCGGCCTTCTCGCTGGCGGCCTCGAGCTTCTTCCCGGTGCTGGTGCTGGCGGTGTTCTGGAAGCGCACCACCACGCGCGGCGCGGTGGCGGGGATGATCACGGGGCTCGGCGTGTGCATCTACTACATCCTCTCGACCTATCCCTTCTTCACGCAGCTGACCGGCTTCGCCGGCCCCACCTGGTTCGGCATCGAGCCGATCAGCTCGGGCGTGTTCGGCGTGCCGGCCGGTTTCGCGGCCGCGATCGGCGTGAGCCTGCTCGACAAGCGGCCCGACGCCTATACCCGGGCGCTGGTCGATTACATCCGGCATCCATGAATCCGGCGAGGCGCGACCACCGGGCAGGCATCGGGCATTCGAGATGACGACGACACTCCATATCGACTGGCGCAGCGGCGCGGTCCGGATCGAGCGGGTCCGCATCGAGGTCGACGCGAGCGGCGCGCTCGCCCCCGATGCGCGGACGCTGTGCGGGCGGCCCGAGATCACGCCGGGCGGCGCGCTGCGTTATCGCGTCGGCAAGCCGCTCGGGCTCCATGGCTATGCGGCGCGCTGCGTGATCGACGTGGCCGACGCCAGGGTGGCCAGCGTCGCCGTGCTGTTCGAGCCGATCCATTCCTTCGATGCGAGCATCACGGAATCGCGGATCGTGCAGGCGGTGGCGGCCGCCTCGGGACTGCAACTGGCGAGCACGCATCCGGCCAGCGCCGCGCTGGAGCCGCTCGCCTGGGGCCGGGCCCGGTTCAGCCACGATCCGCGCCAGGCAGACCTGAGCCTGATGTTGCGGTACCCTTGAGGCCGCTGCGGGCGCCGGGAGAGCGGTGGCCCGCAGGTGCATCCACCGAACTACGGGAGCAAGGACATGAAGAACGTGATTCGCGTCGGCGATCCGACCAGCCATGGCGGCGTGGTCGAGACCGGCGATTCGAGCCTGCTCGTCGAGGGCAAGCCGGTCGCGCGCGTCGGCGACCTCTGCATCTGCCCGATCGCCGGGCACCAGAGTTGCGTGATCGTCGAGGGCAACCCGGAATTCACCGTCGGCGGCCGGGCCGTCGCCTTCGACGGCCACAAGACCAGCTGCGGCGCCACCCTGCAATCGACGCTGAGCACCTTCGGCAGCGAGTAGGCGAGCGGGGCGGGCGAAGCCCGGCTGGCTCGGCGCGGGGGAGCGGTGACGTCGCCCATGCCGCCGCGCTTCGCGTCGAGTCTCGAGTCGAATGCCGCCGTGTCGACATGGCGCGGCGCTCGCCGGCCCCCGCTGGGCATAGAAGGAAAGCCATGAAACCGATATCGTCGAACCAGGCAACGACCACGTCCTTGCCGCTGTCCGCGCTGGCCTGTTCGCCGGGCGCGAGCCTGCGTCGGTGGCGCACGCTGCGCCGGATCAAGCAGGAACATGCTGCGGCGCTGTTCGGCGTATCGCAGTCGACGATATCGCGCTGGGAAGCCGGCACCCAGGCGGTGTCGCACGAGGAACTGCGGCGCATCGAGGCCTGCTTGTCGGCGCGCCTCGACTCGGCGGCGGATCGCGCGCTCGAGCGCCTCGTGAGCCATCACACCCGTCCCGTTCATCTCGTCTGCGACCTCACGCACCGGCTGCTGGCCTGCTCCACGCCGCGAGCGGCGGAGTTCGCGGCGCCGCTGCCGTCGCTGATGGGCGCGTCGCTCTGGCCGTTCGCGACGGCCGAGATCGTGGCGCGCGAGCAGTCCTTGCGCGATGCGGGCTGGCACGATCATCCGGCACCCTCGATCGAATTCGATACCGGGTCCAACGACTCGCCGCAGGTGCCGATTCGTGCGAGCCGCTGCCGCTGGACGCGTTTCACCTTGTCCGACGGGACGCTGGCGCGCCTGGTCGAAACGCTTTGAATGCCGAATGGTGGGGCGGGCGGCGACGCATAATTCATGCGTGGAGCGGACCCGCCCGGCGCCGTATAGTGGCCGATCAATCGAGTATTCGAGGTGGCTCCCATGGACGACGCGCTGATCGACGCACGACTGGATTTCCTGCGCGGCTGCGAGCGCCTGAAGGATGTGCTGCGCAGCGGCCATACCTCGGGCGGGCGACGCGAGAGCACGGCCGAGCACAGCTGGCGGCTCGCGCTGATGGCGATGGTGCTGATGGATCAATTGGGCGAGGTCGACCCCGGCAGGGTGCTCGAGCTCTGCCTGGTGCATGACCTGGGCGAGGCGCTGGGCGGCGACGTGCCGGCGCCCGAGCAGGCCCCGGGCAGCGACAAGGATGCCGTCGAGCGACGCGACCTGCTGCGCCTCGGCGAAACGCTCGATGCGCCGATGCGCGAGAGGATCGTCGCGTTGTGGGACGAGTATGCGCGGGCGGCCACGCCGGAAGCGCGCGCGGTGAAGGCGCTCGACAAGATCGAGACGATCCTGCAGCACACGCAGGGCGAGAATCCGCCCGATTTCGACTATGCGTTCAACCTCGCGTATGGACAGGCGCATACCCGCAAAGTGCCGGCGCTGCAGCGGTTTCGCGAGCGCGTCGACGAGGCGACGCGCGAGCGGATGGCCGGTGCTGGCGGGCCTTCGGGCTGAAGGGCCGCCGCGATGAATTGGCGTTTCGGTGGGGCTGGCGAGCCGCCATTGGAGTCTGCTATACTCTCGCTCTTGCTGGAGAGATGGATGAGTGGTTTAAGTCGCACGCCTGGAAAGCGTGTATAGGTTAATCGCCTATCGGGGGTTCGAATCCCCCTCTCTCCGCCAGAAGAATCGAAAAAGCCCCGTGAGTTCCAGAACTCGCGGGGCTTTTTGTTTTTCCGCCGATCCCTCGCGAGCCAGCCTGGCAGGCCGCGATGAATCGATGAGACGGCAATCGACCCTAGCCTGATATTCGAGTCGGCCTGGCGGCCAACATGCTGTTCGGATGGGAGCGTAACGATATCGCCGGCTTTCCCGGCCATTGCGGCCATCGGCATGTCATGTAGCGGGCGCGATGGATTCCTTTCGGGATCGCGAATCGGCACTTGCCGTCCGAGCCGGGGGCTAGCTCTGGCCGTGACGTGTCGAGAGCCCGTTGCCCGACGCGGGAAGGACCGACGAGCCTGCTCGGGCATCGTCGCGGCGGTTCGCGCTCGCGCCTCGCCGCGCGGGGGATGGCGATTCAGGCCGACACGAAGGCCGGGACCTCGGCGACCAGGGCGTCGAGCGCCACGCGCACCCGCGGTGGCATATAGGGCATTTGAGGCCATAGCGCGTGGATGTCGAAACCCGGCGCCGGGTCCTCATCCAGCACGCACACCAGCTCGCCGCCGCGCACGCGGTTCCTGACCAGCCATAGAGGAAGCCAGGCCAGGCCGTAGCCGGCGGCCGCGGCATCGGCCATGGCTTCCAGGTCGTCGAACTTCAGCCGCGACCTTGGCGCGTAGTGGACGATCGGCGCCTGCTCCCGGCGAAACAGCCAATTCTGCGAACGCCCGTTGCGGGCATAGACGATCGCGGGATAAGCCGACAGATCGTCGAGGGTCCTGGGCAACGCGTTCGCATCCAGCATCGAGGGCGCGCCGCAAACCGCCATCCGTTCGCGGGCGATGCCGCGCGTCATCAAGCCGGCGCCGTGACCCAGCTCACCCATCCGGACGCTGAGGTCGACCCCCTCCTCGAGCAGATCCACCAAACGATCGCTGAACTGCAACTCCAGTTCGAGATCGGGGTGGCGCGAAGCCAGCCGGGTCAGCACCGGCGCGATGCAAAGGCGTCCGAACAATACCGGCATGGATACGCGCAGCCGGCCGCTGACGGCCTGGCGCCCCACCTCCAGCCGGGCCTTGCCCGTGCTCAACTCGTCCATCGCGCGCAGGCAGTGCTCGTAGAACGCCGCACCATCCTCGGTGAGCGCCTGGCTGCGCGTGGTTCGATGGAACAGGCGCACGCCCAGGCGTGCCTCCAGGCGCGCGATTGCCTTGCCCACGGCCGATCGGGACAGGTTCAGGCGCCGCGCGGCGGCGGCGAATCCATTGGCCTCGACCGCGGCCACGAAGGCGGGGATGTCGTTGAATGCGTCGGTCATGCCGGATTGTAGTCAAAAATTCGCCAATGTTCGGCAAAAACGTCGCCACCAAGCGTGCCTGAGGCGACATACGATGCCGGTCACCCGTTCCACGGCGCGGATTGGTTCCAGAAGTTAGCCAAGCGTCGCGTGACGCCGACCGATCCCGACCGCCGCCGTTGCCGGCGATGTCGATCGCCACCACCAGGCTCCGCCGAGGCGCGGGCGACGTTCCCCTTATGTCTTTTCATCAGGATTCCAGAATGCAAGCCTATCGTCTCCAGGCCGGAACCGGCCCCGCCGGACTTCATCGCGTCGAGCTCCCGCAGCAGGCATTGGGCCACGCCGAGGTGCGCATCGAAATGCGCGCGGCGAGCCTCAATGCGCGTGACCTGGCCTTCGCGCGCGGACAGATCGGCGATGCGCCCGATCGCGCCGTGGTGCCGCTGTCCGACGGCGTCGGCACCATCGTCGAGGTCGGCGCAGCGGTCACGCGCTTTGCCGTGGGCGAGCGCGTCATCCCGGCTTTCTGGCCGCGCTGGATCGACGGTGAGATCTCGCCGGCCAAGGCCGGCATCTCGTTCGGGGTCCACCTCGACGGCGCCCTGGCCGAGTTCATGGTCGCGCCGGAGGACGCGCTGGCGCGCGCTCCGCAATCCCTCGCCGACGCCCAGGCCGCTTCCCTCGCCTGTGCTGGTGTCACGGCCTGGAACGCCCTGTTCGTCGAGGGCGGGCTCAAGCCGGGTTCATCGGTGCTCCTGCTGGGCACCGGCAGCGTTTCGATCTGGGCGCTGCAGTTGGCCGTCGCCGCCGGCCTGCATCCGATCATCACCTCCTCGAGCGACGCGAAGCTGGCCCGAGCCGGGGAGCTCGGCGCGCGCGGCCTCGTCAACTACCGGACCCGGCCCGAATGGCAGGACGAGGTTCTCGCCCTGACCCAGGGGCGCGGCGTCGACCTGGTGCTCGACGTCGGCGGCCAGGACACGCTGGGCCGCTCGCTGTCGGCGGTCCGTTTCGGCGGCCGCGTGGTGGTGATCGGCGGCTTGAGCGGCTGGGGCGAGGTGCGCTTGTCGCCGGGCGCCTTCGTCGGGGGAACCAAGGCGCTCGCCGGCATCATGGTCGGCAGCCGAAGCATGACGGAAGACCTGGTGGGCTTCGTCGACGAGAAGGGCATCGTGCCGGTGATCGACAGCGAATTCGGGTTTGCCGAAGCCCGCCAGGCATACGAACGGCTGGCGTCCGGCGAGGCCTTCGGCAAGGTGGCCGTGCGGATCGAGGGCGAAGCCTGATCCGGGGGAGAAGGCGGCGCGTCGACCCACATGCCGCTGTCTCGCTGCACCTGGAGAAACAGAATCGATCAACGCCTTCGTGTACTGACCGCGATTGTCCGTCGTGGCGCTACTCCCGAGCACGCGCGGTGCGCATCATAAAAAAATGAATCCACCGCGATCTCCGGCGTATGCCGGGGATCAGGGCATTCATGCCCGGCAATTCTTGTCGGTTATCAAGCAGTCAATCAAATGGAAATCCGGTTTCGATATGGGTAAAGAGATGAAGCAGTTTCGAATGATGGCAGCCATGCTCGGCACGGTTGTCGCCTTGTCGGCATGCGGCGGCGACGACAACGTCCTGGATGCGGCCAATGTCCTGGGCCTGGCGGCCCCGCAGATGTACTTCGAGAACGCCACGCCCGGCAACAACACGTCCTACGATCTCCTCGTCGACGGCGCGGCGCTCGGCGGCGAGACCGCCATCACCTATCCGGTCTTCACCGGATTCAACGATATCAAGACGGGCGCCCATACCATCGCCTTCGCGCAGGCGGGCATCACCACGGCACTCGCGAGCGGCAGCTTCGGCGACGCAGCAAAGGGGCACAACTACACGGCGATCGCGCTGGGCGACACGACCGGGCCCGCCATCGGCCTGATCGACGATCCGTTCGGCAGCCTGCCGAGCAATGACCGGGTGCGGGCCTTCAACGCTTCGGCAAACGCGCAGAACCTCGACATCTATATCGTGGCGCCGGGCACCGACGTCACCGCGAGCAGCGTCACGCCGAAGCTGGCTGGCGTCGCGTTCAAGAATGCCGTGCCGGCCAGCGGCCAGGATTCGACCGCGCTGGCGGACGGGACCTATGTCATCGTCGCGACGCTCGCCGGCAGCAAGACGCCGATCTTCCAGTCGACGCAATTCAGCGTGTCGAACAATGCCGACGTGCTGCTGACGACGGTGCCGATCACGGGTCAATCGAGCCCGCTGCAGCCGGGCCAGATCCACGTGCTGCTGGCGCTCAAGAAGCAAACCGACAACAAGGCCGCGAGCGAACTCATCAACACGCTCACCAACCAGTAAGCCCGGCCTTCGGGCCCCTCGACGCAGGCCTGCCGTGCCCGAGGGGCCCACGATCGTTTCGCATCCCCGGCAGCCGCTTCGCAACCGCGGCCCGGCGCCTGCCGGAACCCGCCTAGAGTGCTCGGATAACCGTCGCGCCGTCCTCACAGGGAGACGTCCATGTCGATGTCCGTTGATGCCGCCGGATCGAGCACGCTCGATCCCTACCAGAGCTCGGGCCAGGGCAACACGCAGGCCCTGCAGCAGCTCGCGCAGCTCGAACAACTGATCCAGCAGTTGATCGCCGAGCTGCAGATGTTCTCGCAGTTGAACAACCTGGCCAAGCAGAACTCGTCCCCGTCGGTTGGCGGCGCGGGCGGTGGTGGCGGTGGAGGCGGCGGCATGCCCGCGCTGTCGGACGGCGGTGGTGGTGGCGGTGCGCCCCAGACGCTGGCGGCCGCTCCCGGCGGCGCGCCGGCCGCGGCCGATGCCTCGC